>NZ_JBIWKI010000026.1:0-117225 GCF_044765565.1 Streptomyces sp. NPDC102437
TGGACGGTCGCGCCACAGAGGTAGATCGAGACACAGCCCGCTGTGAGCGGTACGAAGTCACGGATCTGCCGGGCGCTGGTGTCGTACAGGCGAATAGTCACGCCTCAAGGGTAGTGGGCGCGCACCAGTGCCCCGCGACCCCTTGGGGATCGCGGGGGAACAAGTTTGTCGCGGCGGGGTCCGTCAGATGCTTCCGACGACCTTGCGCGGGGTGATCCGGACGACCACGCGCTCGGCGTCGTCGACGGAGGCGGGGTTGAAGTCCGCGTACGCCTTGCCGGTGTACTTCCGGGACAGCTCGTCGATGAGTTCCTGGCCGCCCTCGGTGCTCAGAGCGGCGGTGCCGCGGATCTCGGCGTACGTGTACGGGGCGGCGAAGGGCTGCACGACGACGGTGACCCGCGGGTCGCGGCGCAGGTTCTTCTCCTTGCGGCGGCCGACCGTCGTCGAGATGAGCACGTCGTCGCCGTCGCGCCTGACCCAGACCGGGGAGACCTGGGGGCTGCCGTCGGGCTGGATGGTGGCGACGGTGACGAAGACGGGGGTGTCGAGAAGCGCCTTGAGTTCTTCGGAGAGTGCGGCGGTCATGGCGTACGTCCTCCAGTGGGATCGGTGGGTTCCTCTACCCGTACCCCAACCGCGTCCCGGCGCTCCCGCTTCCCGCCCCGATGTTGAAGGCGAACTGGGTGGCGGTGAGGAGGCGGAGGTGGGGGGTGCCTCTCGCGGTGGGGCCGGTGGCGGGTCCAGGGGCGGGGCCGGTGACGGGTCCGGTGGTCACGGGGTCACTGCGCCGGTCTTCCCGCGCGGCCGCGGACCGTCGCCGCCGTGAGGACGGCCAGCGCGCCCAGGGCGGCGAGCGCGGCGGCGGGGGGAAGCGGTCCGCGACCCACTGCGGATTGGGCGGCGCCTGGGGCCCGCGGTCGCGCACCGCGCCGGTGGCGACGATCTCGCCGTCGCCCTCGACGACCAGCAGGGTGCAGCGGTCCGGGCGCAGGTAGGCGGCCGCGGGGTCGATCATGTCGGCGTGCCAGCGCGGCACGTAACCGGACTTCAGGTCGCGGTAGACGGTGTCGAGCATCATGGCCCGCGCACCGCCGAGGTCGGCGGGAGTGGCGGTGCGCAGTACGTACCCGTCGGCTCCGGCCCGCACCGGCGCCACCGTCGTCGTGCTCATCGGCGAGCCCACCGTCCTCGTACGACGCATCGCTTGCCGCCCAGCGTACGTGCAATTGATGTGCAACAAGGTCGGGGCCCCGAAGGCCCCGGCAGGTCAGGGCCGTGCGGGCTCAGCCGGCGCGGTAGACCAGCGCGGTCGCGATCCCGGCGATGCCCTCGCCCCGGCCGGTGAAGCCGAGCCCGTCGGAGGTGGCCGCGGAGAGCGAGACGGGCGCTCCGACGGCGGCCGACAACACCTTCTGCGCCTCGTCGCGCCGCTTGCCGATCTTCGGCCGTACGCCGACGACCTGGACGGCGACATTGCCGATCTCGAAACCCCCGGCCCGCACGATCCGGGCCGCCTCGGTCAGCAGGGTCACCCCGGCGGCGCCGGACCACTCGGGCCGCCCGGTGCCGAAGTGCTGCCCGAGGTCGCCGAGCCCGGCGGCCGAGAAGAGCGCGTTGCACGCGGCGTGCGCGACGACATCGGCGTCGGAGTGCCCGGCCAGCCCCGGCCCCTCGCCCTCCCAGCGCAGCCCCGCGCACCACAGCTCGCGGCCCTCCTCGAAGGCGTGGATGTCGGTGCCGATCCCGACCTGCGGGATCACCGGCCCGGTCCGTTCCGCGGGAGCCGCCGCGGCTCCCGCGCGCCCCAACGTTTCCTCAGAAGCCATCGTTCGCCCTCCTGCGTGCGAGTACCGCCTCGGCCAGCACCAGATCCAGCGGCCGGGTCACCTTGAACGCCTCTTCGTGCCCGGGTACGACCACCACGGGCGCCCCGAGCTGCTCCACCATGCCCGCGTCGTCCGTCGCGCCCTCGCCGCTGACGGCGACGGTCCCGTGCGCCCGCACGAGCGTGTCGCGGTCGAAGCCCTGCGGGGTCTGCACGGCACGCAGCCTGGCCCGCACGGGCGTCCCGAGCACCGGCTCCGGCTCCCCCGGCGCACCGGGCTCGACCTCCTTGACGGTGTCGGCCAGCGGCAGCGCGGGGACGACGGCGGGCGCCCCGTCCCGTACCGCCTCGATCACCGCGTCCACCGTGTCGACGGGCACCAGCGGGCGCGCCGCGTCGTGGACCAGGACGACGGAGACGTCCTCGGGCAGCGCGTCCACGCCGAGCCGCACCGACTCCTGTCGGGTGCCGCCGCCGGGCACCACGAGGTAGTCGGTGCGCTCGGGCAGGGCGTGCTCGTCGAGCAGGTTCTTGACCTCGTGGGCGCCGTCCGGCGGCGCGACGACCACGACCAGGGAGACGGCACGGGACGCCGCCATGGCCCGTACCGCGTGGATGAGCATGGGTGTACCGCCCAGCGCGCGGAGCGCCTTGGGGGCGCCCGGACCGAGCCGTACGCCGCGGCCGGCTGCGGGAATCACGGCGGCCGTGCGGTACGGACGCGGTTGATCAGACATCGATTGCACTCCGGGGCTTCGGCATGTTTGTTTCCACAGCCGACGTGGGTATGGCCACAAGCGAGCCGGGCGCCGTGCCCTGACTCGACGGGGCCCTTTCCGTGACACCCGGTCGAAGTCGGACAAGCCGCACCGGCGCTCGGGGTCGGCTGCGCAAGATCGCGAGCAACGTATCGGGGGTATCACCGATGAAGCCAACGCATCGGTGCGTCGGGACGTAATCCGGACAGGTTGCGCCAGAAATTCGGCCACGCCGCGGCTGTATCCAGCCATGCGGTGGCTGAAACCGAACATGCCGCGGCGCCCGACGACATACCGTGAATACGGTTGTCAGCGGGCACCGCGGCACATTGATTACGACCGGCGCGAGCCGGTTCAGGACGCGAGAACCTCGTCGAGCAGAGCCTCGGCCTTGTCTTCGTTCGTGTTCTCCGCGAGAGCGAGCTCGCTCACCAGAATCTGGCGAGCCTTGGCGAGCATGCGCTTCTCACCTGCGGAGAGTCCACGCTCGCGCTCACGACGCCACAGGTCGCGGACCACTTCGGCGACCTTGATGACATCGCCGGAGGCGAGCTTCTCGAGATTTGCCTTGTAGCGCCGGGACCAGTTCGTCGGCTCTTCTGCGTACGGCGCGCGAAGCACCTCGAAGACCCGGTCCAGCCCCTCCTGCCCGACTACGTCGCGCACACCCACGAACTCCGCATTGTCCGCCGGCACACGAACCGTCAAGTCGCCCTGGGCGACCTTGAGCACCAAGTAGGTCTTGTCCACGCCTTTGATCTGGCGAGTTTCGATAGCCTCGATCAGCGCGGCCCCGTGATGGGGATAGACCACGGTGTCGCCAACCTTGAACGTCATGTGACAGGTACCCCTTCCGTGGCTATCAAGAGTAACACGAGAACTACTTCTCCTGAATGGCGTTTTCGCAGGTCAGGGCATATCTCGGGGCTTGACAACAGCGACACGCACGTGCTGCGGAAGGTTCACCGGGGGCGGAATTCGCAGGTCGGAGCCGTTGTGCGGGCGGGACGAAACACACACGACACGCACATCCGAACCACACTCCGAAGGTGACGAACATCCCGTTTTGTCGGGTTCCGGATGGTGAACTTTCCGTACTCCGTTCGGGGATCGATCACCCGTACGGAGGTAAGTGCCGTTGATCAATGGAATTGATCAACGGTGCGGCGTGATCGGTTATGCACACGGAATGCGCCACGCTCCATGAATTGATCACCGGCGATATGTGAACGGCATGTGACGGGCCGTTTCGGCGGCTGCCGGGCTCGCAAACCTTTGCCGGGACCGGGCCGCCGAACGGTATAGCCGCGGGAAGTGCCCGCGAGCGCCGGGGCCACCGGGATCGTCCTCAGGGGCGGGTCGGGTGCGGGGCCGGGCGGGCGGCTCGGTAGCCTAAGGCCGCTGACACACCCTTAGGGCGGCTTTACGTCGCTCCCCACCCGTCCGCAGTCCGAACGTTCAAGGAGTTGCCGCCGCCGTGAGCCGCAGCCTTCGACACGGCGCTCTCGCCGCCACAGCCATCGTGTTCTCGATCGCCTCGCTCGCCGCGTGCGGCGCGGGCAATGACGCCGCGACGCTCAAGGTCAGGCCGGACACTGCTGCCACCACCATCGGTGACATCAGCATCCAGAACGCGAACGTCGTCACCCAGCCCGAGCTCACCGCCCAGGGCCCGGCCGTCGTCGCCGCGACGCTGTTCAACAACGGCACGAAGCCGCAGACCCTGGAAGCCATCACGCTGCCTGGTTCGAGCGCCTCGGTCCAGCTGCACGCCGCCAAGGGCGCCGGCCCGGTCGTCGTCCCGGCCGGCGGCTCGGTGCTCCTGGGCGGCAAGGGCAACGCCTCCGCCGTCATCGAGAACGGCAGCGAGGCCGCCCAGGCGGGCAATGTGCAGCAGGTCGTCTTCAAGTTCAGCTCGGCGGGCGAGGTCCCGCTCGGCGCGTTCGTCGTGCCGGCGAAGAGCTACTTCACGGGCTACGGACCGAGCACGCTGCCCGAGACCCCGGAGAAGTCGGCGGGGGCCACGCCGACCGGTTCCGCCACGGCCCCCGCCGCCGGGTCGGAGGGCGACAGCGCCTCGGAGTCGGAGAACGGCGCGGACACGCAGACCGACTGACCTGCCGACCGCAGACCGACCGGCCTGTCGGCCACGTAACGACAGCGCCGCGCGGACACCCGCGAACGGAACGGCGGAGGGCGCCTCCCATCCGGGGGGCGCCCTCCGCCATCGGCGCATCAGGCGATCTACGGCTCGAACTTGTACCCCAGGCCGCGCACCGTCACCAGGAAGCGCGGGGCGCCCGGGTCCGGCTCGATCTTGGCGCGCAGGCGCTTGACGTGGACATCGAGGGTCTTGGTGTCCCCCACGTAGTCCGCGCCCCACACCCGGTCGATCAGCTGCATGCGGGTCAGCACCCGGCCCGCGTTGCGCAGCAGCATCTCCAGCAGGTCGAACTCCTTGAGCGGGAGGTCGACCTTGCCGCCGGCGACGGTGACGACGTGACGGTCCACGTCCATCCGCACCGGGCCTGCCTCCAGGGCGGCCGGGGTGACCTCCTCCGGCTCGCCGCGGCGGCGCAGCACCGCGCGGATGCGGGCGACCAGCTCCCGCGAGGAGAACGGCTTGGTCACGTAGTCGTCGGCTCCTATTTCCAGGCCGACCACCTTGTCGATCTCGCTGTCCTTCGCCGTGACCATGATCACGGGGACATTGGACCTGCTGCGCAGCTGACGGCAGACCTCCGTGCCGGGCAGGCCCGGCAGCATCAGGTCGAGCAGGACGAGGTCGGCGCCGTTGCGCTCGAACTCGTCAAGCCCGTCCGGGCCCGTGGCCGCGATGGCGACCTCGAAGCCTTCCTTGCGGAGCATGTAGGACAGGGCGTCGCTGAAGGATTCCTCATCCTCGACGACGAGCACTCGGGTCACGGAAGGACCTCCGGGGCAGGGAATGGTTCAAGGGTGTCGGCGTGGGCGGGTCCATGGGGGCCGCCCTCGTCGCCGTTGACGACGGGCGTTCCGCCCGAGCTGCGGTCCCGTTCCCGTACGGAGCCCGCTTCGGGCAGCCGCAGGGTGAAGGTGGAGCCCTGGCCCTCCGAGCTCCAGACCGTGACCTCCCCGCCGTGCGAGGCGGCCACGTGCTTGACGATGGCGAGGCCGAGGCCGGTGCCACCGGTGGCCCGTGAGCGGGCCGGGTCGACGCGGTAGAAGCGTTCGAAGACCCGCTCGCGGTCCTTCTCCGAGATGCCGATGCCCTGGTCGGTCACGGCTATCTCGATCTGGTCCCCGCCGGGCACGGACAGTCGCCTGGCGGCGATGCCCACTCGGGTGCGGGCGGGACTGTAGTTGACGGCGTTCTCGACGAGATTGCCGAGCGCCGCGGCGAGCTGGCCGCGGTTGCCCCAGATACGGAGCTCCGCGGTGCCGCCCGCCGCCATGGTGATCTGCTTGGAGCCGGCCTGCTGACGGCAGCGGTCGATGGCCTCGGCCACCAGCTCGTCCACCCGGACCGGTTCGGCGTCCTCCAGCGGGTCGTCGTTCTGCACCCGCGAGAGGTCGATGATCTCCTGGACGAGGTTGGTCAGCCGGGTCGCCTCGATCTGCATCCGGCCCGCGAATCGTTCCACCGCCTCCGGGTCGTCGGAGGCGTCCATCACGGCCTCGGAGAGCAGCGAGAGCGCGCCGACCGGGGTCTTGAGTTCATGGCTGACGTTGGCGACGAAGTCACGACGTACCGCCTCTATCCGGCGGGCCTCGGTGAGGTCCTCGACCAGCAGGAGCACCAGCCGGGAGCCGAGCGGGGCGACCCGGGCGGAGACCGCGAGGGCCTCGCCGCGGCCCGTACCGCGCCGCGGAAGGTCCAGTTCCACCTGCCGTATCTCGCCGTCGCGGCGGGTGTCCCTGGCCATGTTCAGCATCGCGTCGACGGCGAGCCGCCCGCCCCTGACCAGTCCCAGCGCATAGGCGGCGGAGCTGGCCTTGACCACGCTGTCGCTCTCGTCGAGCACGACCGCCGAGGAGCTGAGCACGGACAGGACCGTGTCCACTCCGGGCGGCAGGGGTGCGTTGCTGTCGGGCCGCATGGAGGTCCGCGTCGGCTTCTTCTGGTCGCGCTCGCTCCAGCGGAACGCAAGCATGGCGATCACGCCGGTACACGCACCGCCGATCGCCGCAGCTGCGGCGACTGCCGCGTTCACGTCCATACGTCAAGGTTATGCGGGTGTCGGAGCACTCTCCCAGCCATCCGAGTGCCTGTCCGAACACTCGTCGCCCAGAGTTCACCGAGGAGCAAGGGTTGGTTCACTTGGGCGGCCGGAAGCCGACGCGTACGCCACTCAGGGTGGCAGCGTGGGGTTCGAACCGTGCCCCGGCCTTACTCAGAGGACTGGAGAGGGACTTCCATGCGTGACGCGTACCACGAGGAACTCGACTCGATCGGAGAAGGGCTGGTCGAGATGGCCCGCCTCGTCGGGTCGGCGATCGGCCGGGCGACGACGTCCATGCTCGATGCCGATCTCAAGCTCGCGGAGAGCGTGATCGCCGCGGACCAGAAGGTCGACGACCTTCAGCACGACCTGGAGGCGCGGGCCATCGCCCTGCTCGCGCGGCAGCAGCCCGTGGCGACGGACCTGCGCATCGTGGTCACCTCCCTGCGGATGAGCGCCGACCTGGAGCGCTCCGGCGACCTCGCCCAGCACGTCGCCAAGCTGACCCGGCTGCGGTTCCCGCACTCGGCGGTCCCGAACGACCTGCACGCCACCATCCTGGAGATGGGGCAGCTGGCACAGCGCCTGATGGCCAAGGCCGCCGAGGTGATCATCACCAAGGACGTCGACCTCGCGCTCCAGCTGGAGCAGGACGACGACGAGATGGATCTGCTGCACCGCACGCTGTTCCAGCACCTGATGGACGACCGCTGGAAGCACGGCATCGAGACGGCCGTGGACGTGACGCTGCTCGGCCGCTACTACGAGCGCTTCGCGGACCACGCGGTGTCGGTCGCCAAGCGGGTCGTGTACCTGGTGACGGGCGAACACGCCGACGAGATCCAGCAGCAGACGCCGGTGGAAGGCGCGTGACGGAGGTGGCCGACCGAAGCGCGTGAGCGAGGCGCCTGACCGGAGCGCGCAGCCGGGGCGCGCACGGGCGTGCGCGGGCGCATCGGGTCGCACAAATGTTTCCGCGTGTGTGCGCCGTTGATGCGCCCGCCGGGTTGGGCATCCAATGGGGTGGGGCGGCACGCCTTGTCCGTACGCCCCGGTCGTACGCGCGCCTTCGCGCCGTACGGCCCTGTCGTACGCATTGAGGAGGAACCATGGCCGATTCCCCCACGACCGACCCTCAGCAGGAGGCGCCCGCCGAAGTGGTGCACCTGACCCTGCTCGGCGCCTGCGGCTGCGGCTCGGGCTGCGGCTGCGGCTGCCAGTCCGGGGCCCCGTGCCAGTGCGGTGGCTGCTGCGGCTGACCTGCTGCCACGCGATGCCGAGTACGCCCCGCGCGGAGACGGAACGCTCCGCGCGGGGTGCCGCGGTGCGCGGAGACGGAACGCTCCGCGCGGGGTGCCGCGGTGCGCGGCGTGAGACCGCCTCAGCCCATCCGCTCCACGGCGGGCTCGGTCTTCGTGCCCGTCGAGGAGCCCCCGCCGCTCCCTGCCACCCGGCTGCCGCCCTCGGGCGCAGGGGCCGCCCCTTCCGCCCCCGGCAGGTTCCGCATCAGCAGCCAGTAGCCCAGCGCGGCCCCGGTCCCCAGGACCGCGCACGCGCCCCACAGCCACTGCGCCCCGAAGCGGTCGATCACCAGGCCCGACATCAGCGGCGCGATCAGCGCGGCCGCTGACCACGACATCGTGTACATGCCCTGGTAGCGGCCCCGGCCCCGGGCGGGGGACAGCCGGACGACCAGGCTGCTCTGGATCGGCGAGTTGACGATCTCGGCGACCGTCCAGACGCAGATGGTCAGCGCGTAGACGGCCACCGACCCGGCGAACGCGGTCAGCCCGAATCCGTACCCCGCCAGCAGCGACGACACGACGAGCAGCCGGCGCGGGTCGCGGTGCTGGATGAAGCGGGTGACGGGGATCTGGAGCACCACGATCAGCACCCCGTTGACGGCGACCGCGGTACCGAAGTCGGAGCTGGAGAACCCGTCCGTCCCCATGGCCACCGGCAGCCCCACGTACCCCTGCTGAAAGATCAGCGCGATGACGAAGGACAGCCCGACGACGCTCATGAACCGGCCGTCGCGCAGCACGGTGGAGAGCCGGACCTCGTCCGCACCGTCGTCGACCGGGAGCCCGGCCACCACCGGCTTGTCCGGCCGTGACTCCGGCACCTTCAGGAAGACGACGACGGCGCAGAACAACGTCATCGCGGCCTCGCCGAGGAACCCGGCGAGATAGCTGTACTCGGCGACGAACCCGGCCCCGGCCGACGAGACGGCGAAGCCCATGTTGATGGCCCAGTAATTGAGCGAGAAGGCCCGCACCCGGTCCTCGGGCCGGACGATGTCGGCCATCATCGCCTGCACGGCGGGCCGCGACGCGTTGCTGGCCATGCCGACGAAGAAGGCGACCGCCGCGATCGCCACCGGGTGGACCATGAACCCGAGCACGGCCACGGACACGGCCGTCGAGGTCTGCGCGATGAGCATCGTGGGCCGGCGGCCGAGCCGGTCGGTCATCACCCCGGCCCCGAGCGAGGAGACCACCCCGCCGAGCCCGTGCAGCGCGGCGACCAGCCCGGCGTACGAGGCCGAGTAGCCCCGGTCCAGGGTCAGGTAGAGCGCCATGAACGTGGCGACGAACGCTCCGAGCCGGTTGACCAGCGTGCTCGTCCACAGCCACCAGAACTGCCTGGGGAGCCCGGACACGGATTCGTGTGCGGCCCGTCTGAGACCGGCGACAGACATGCGGCATCCCCCCAGGGACGTACGGAACGGACACCGCCGGTAAGAGTCCCGACGACTGTCCGAACATTACGAATCCCGGATTCCGGTACGCCAGTCAATTGACACCGACCGTCAATCGTCCCGCCCCACCCGCTGCCCTCTTCCCCTGCCGCCTCTCTGTCCGCCCACTGCCTGCCCCCTGTCCGCCCTGTGACCGGCCGCGCAGGGCTCGTACGGGTTCGATTACTCTCGGGCCCATGGCCGACGCACCGTACAAGCTGATCCTCCTCCGCCACGGCGAGAGCGAATGGAACGCGAAGAACCTGTTCACCGGCTGGGTGGACGTCAATCTCACGGAGAAGGGCGAGAAGGAGGCAGTCCGCGGCGGTGAGCTGCTCAAGGACGCCGGTCTGCTCCCCGATGTCCTGCACACCTCCCTCCAGAAGCGCGCCATCCGCACCGCGCAGCTCGCGCTGGAGTCCGCGGACCGCCACTGGATCCCGGTCCACCGCTCCTGGCGGCTGAACGAGCGCCACTACGGCGCGCTGCAGGGCAAGGACAAGGCCCAGACGCTCGCCGAGTTCGGCGAGGAGCAGTTCATGCTCTGGCGCCGCTCCTACGACACCCCGCCGCCCGCCCTCGAGGACGGCACCGAGTTCTCGCAGAGCGACGACCCGCGCTACGCGACGATCCCGCCGGAGCTGCGCCCGCGCACCGAGTGCCTCAAGGACGTCGTCACCCGCATGCTGCCGTACTGGTACGACGACATCGTGCCGGACCTGCTCGACGGCCGGACCGTCCTGATCGCCGCCCACGGCAACAGCCTCCGGGCCCTGGTCAAGCACCTCGACGGCATCTCCGACGCCGACATCGCGGGCCTGAACATCCCGACCGGCATCCCGCTCGTCTACGAGCTGGACGCCGATTTCCGCCCCGTGAAGCCGGGCGGCACGTACCTCGACCCGGACGCGGCGAAGGCCGCCATCGAGGCCGTGAAGAACCAGGGCAAGAAGAAGTAGGAAAAAGCGATCATGCCTCCCATCTGCACTTTCCGTGCTGGTGGGAGGCATTTTTCACGCCCCGGGTCCACTGTGGGCCCTCAGCGCGGCGGATGGCGGAGGCCACCTCCCCGTAAGGGAGTCACACACCCCACACCTCGATCACCTTCCGTAGTAGAGGCTATCGAGCGGCTACGCTCGGGAACCCCGCGATGCCGGGGCAGCGTCTACCGGGGAGCGAACTGCAAGGTGGCGACAGAGCTTTGGGGGCGGAGTGCAGCCGGACGGTGGACTAGGCGTTGGTCTCAGCCCGAGTGAGGCAGCCGCCCTCCTGTTGGACAAGATTCGGCAAGGTAACAGCTACGCCCGCGGTAAGAAGAAACGGTTCAGTCGAAGCGCCGCCGTCACCAAGGTGGCAACGCTTGTACTGTCCGCTGCGTCCACCGTCATCCTGGGCCTGCAGAATCTCAACGCGTGGGCTGGTCTGGCCTTGGCGTGTGTGGCGCTGGTGACGTTGCTAGGAGCCGTCGAACCGTTCTTCAATTGGCGCTCGCGGTGGGTTCTGATGGAGGAGGCGCAGTACCGGTTCCAGCGGCTTGCCGATGACCTCGAATACCTCGTGGCATCGACGGCCGCCGACGAGCTCACGTTCGATCAGCTGAGCGAGATCTTCGGTCGGTATCAGGTGATCTGGGACGACCTGAGCCGCACCTGGCTGGAGCATCGTCGGGAACCCACGCCGTCGGCCAATACCTAGAGGCACCTTCGAGCAAGCCGCGCCCGAAGCCGAGGCCCCCGTCCCGTCCCGTCCTTCCCCACGGAGACGGCCGGCGCGGCGGTCCGGAGCGGAAAAGCCCCCCGGCCGGGGCGCTGGGCCCTCTTTGGGACCTCCGAGAACGATCAACAGTGGCAGACCACGACAGGTAACGAGCACCCGGCGCTCACCCGCCCTGTTCGCCCCGGTCGCCGCACAGGCCGTCGAGCTCGGCGGCGAGGGCCGCGTCCCGCATGCCCGGCAGGGCGTAGCCCTCGTTCTCGTCCCAGGGGATGTCACTGTCGTCCATGTGGACGTGCCACTGCGCTCCCCCGACGGCGCGGCGCAACTCGGTGACGGAGTCGAGCACATGGGCTGTCACCGGCAGCCACCGGCCGGGGTCGCCCGACAGTTTCGTGGAGCCGGCGAGGATCTCGTCACCCTCGTCGTCGTCACCGCCGTACAGATACAGGCTCTCCTCGTCGTCGTACGGGAACGACTGAACGCGCGCGGCGACCACGCGCTCGACGGCGGCCGACTCGGTGGCCGTCAGCGGCTGTGCCCGGCGGGCGCTGTAGTAGATGGAAACGCTCATGGTCCGAGCGTAGGACAGGGGTGTGACAACACCGTCCCCGTCCTGCCGCCCCCCGACGCCTCCTCCACCCGCCCCGCGAGGCCGTCCCAGGGGCGGCACTCGACCACCGGAAGGCCGTGCCGGGCCGCCTGGCCGGCGAGCCAGTGCGAGTACGCGGCGCTGACCTGCGCGCGGTGGCGCTGTACACCGCTACCGGGCTCCCTGACCGCGTAGTTGGCGAGGATCTGTTCCGGATCCTGTTCGTGCAGGAACACCGCCCGCACCCGGCGGCCGGCCGACCGTCCCTCGCGGATCGCCTCCACCGCGGCGGCCGGGGTGAGGTAGTCGCCCTCGATCACGGCGGGGACGTCGACGGTCAGGCGGTTGCGGACCACGCCGAGCACCGCGGGTTCGAGGGCCCTGGCGGTGGCGATCTGGAGGTCCAGCACCTGGTCGACGGTGAGGCGCGCCGTTTCGGGGGCGGAGTCGAAGTGGTGGAGTGCAGGGTGGTGTTCGGGCGTCGTCATGGCCTCGACGGCGCTGACCACATCGTCGAACTCGACCAAGAACCCCTTCGACTCCGCCGATACACCGGCCAATTGGGCCGCCACCCGGCTCTTGCCGACGCCCGAAGCCCCACCGATCAGCAATATGTCCCATGTTGTCGCTGTCACGGGGCGACCGTATCGCGTGGGTTCCGTGTCCGCCGTCGGCGTCGGCGCTACCGTGACCCCGAGCACCGGCCCGCGCAAGGACGGAACCGACCGGACGGGCCGTGCGGAGGAAGCAAGGAGAGAGGGGAGAGCAACCATGGGCGAGCCCCTGAAAACCTTCGTCGGCGGTGCCGAGGTCGACGTGCCCAACAGCATTCCGGCCATCCGCGCCACGCTGCCCGAGGAGAGACGCGCGGAGTTCGACCGCGCCATCAACGAGGCGGGTGTGCACGAGATCCAGGCCGTGATGCGGCACTGGATGCTGGAGGCCGTACCCGATCCGGAGGCCGAGCGGATCCTGGACCGGCTGGCGCAGGACGAGGCCGAGAGGCGGAGCGTCGCTTGAGCTACCGCATCTCCTACGCACCGCCCGCCGACGACTCCCTGGCCAAGATGCGCGACGGGGAGACCTTCCGCACCGAGATGGCACGCACCCTGGGCCTCGACCCGTACGGACACGGGTCGTCGGCCGTCAAGAGCGAGCGCGACCGCCGCGAGGCGACGGTCGCCGGGGCGATCGTGCTCTATTACGTCTCCGGGACCGTCCTGATCGTCACCGTGGTGAGGCTCGTCCCGCTGCCCTGAACCGATGAGGGCCCGACTCCTAGGAACCGGCCGGGACTTCGATGATCCGGCCGTCCTTGTCCACGCTGTGGGTCCGCCAGTACACGTCCCACTTGTCGTCCACGTGCTCGGGGACCTTGCCCTTCGGGTACCGGACGTACCCCTTCGGCGGGTCCTCGTCCTCGGGCACGCAGGCCGATCCGGTGCCCCCGATCGTCATGACCGGGTACTCGCCGCCGCCGCAGATCGCGTCCTGCATCGAGCAGCCCGTGGTGAGCGCCGCCACGGTGGCGGCGGCCAGGGCGAGCCCGGCTGCGGAGCGGCTCAGGCGGCGCCCGCTCCTCGCGGACGCCACCCGGCCGAGTCTGCTGATCCCGTACATGTTCGCTCCTCGTTGCCGGACTGGTACTACCAGCCTGCCCGGGACACGAAACACCGATCATGAGTACGAATACTCACGCGTGGGGCAGCACGTACTCGTCAGCGCCAGGCCGCTACGCCAGCTTCGCGGCCTGCGCCTCGACCACCGCGGTCGGCAGCTCGAAGTCCTCGACCTCACCGGCGAGCACGGCCATGTTCATCGAGGAGAACGAGGCGAACGAGGTGCCCTGGCGCATGGCCACGAGCTTGACCTCGGCCTTCTCCCCGTCCTGTTCCAGCTGAACGGTCCAGGCCGCCGCCTCCTCGCCCCCCTTGACCTGCTCCTCGGTGATCTTGGTGACCTTCTGCTTCTCACCGGCTGCCGTGAACCCGAAGCCGCCGGCGCACTCGGTGGCAGCGGTGCGCAGCGCGGCCACCGACTCCTGCGCGCCCTTGCCGTCGTACGAACCGAGGGCCAGCTGCGTCGTCGTGATGTCGAACGCCGCCTTGAACGCATCCTCGGCGTCCCCGGCGTCCTGCTTCGCCAGGTCGCTCTTCTTCGGCTTGCTGACGACCGTGCGCTTGGTGAACGCGGCCGGTTCGCCGACCTGCGCGCCCATCAGCGCGTTGGTGAGCGGGGCACAGACCTCCTTCTCGGTCTTGATGTCGTCGACGGAGATCGTGTCCTTGGCCGCGGCCTTGGAGATCTCGTGCTCCTTGACGTCGCCCTGGGCCAGCGCGGCCTTCTCCAGCTCGGCGGCGCTCAGCGCCTTGACCGCGGGTGCGGCGGACGCGGACTCCTTGCCCTTGGCGTCCGCCCCCTTGTCACCGGAACCGGAGTCCGAGCCGCCACATGCGGTGGCGAACAGGGCCAGGGACACCGCGGTGGCGGCAACAGCGGTACGGCGTATGGCGGTGGAACGCATGGTCCAGTCCGTCTCTATGAGCAGGGTGTTCGGTTTTGCTCACTCTATGAGCGAAAAATGGTTTGATGATCAATCAAGTCGGGCAAGGGATGTGATCGTGACAGCGCTGTGATCATCCTGTGAATGCGCTGTCCTGCGAGGCGAGTTCACACCGGAACCGGAATCCGACACAGAGGTGCGATCACCCCATGCAGGCTGAGGGAACGACCCACGCCGTCCTCCGCTCCGTCGGCCTGACGGAGGACCGGATCGCCGCGTGCGAACCGCTCACCGGAGGCACGTTCAACACGGTCTCCCGGGTGACGCTCACGGACGGCAGCGACTGGGTGGTGAAGATACCGCCGCCCGCGACGCCCGGAACGCTGATGGGCTACGAGCGCGATCTGCTGGTCAACGAGGCCACGTTCCATGCCGTGGCGGACGGTTCGGCTCCAGTTCCCCGCGTCCTGCACAGCGAGCTCGACCCGGCCGCCCCCACCGGCCCGTACGTGATCATGTCGGCCTGTCCGGGCCGTCCCTGGAGCGAGTTCGCTCCCGGCTCGCTGTCCACCGCGGAGGAGCGCCGGCTCCGCGGCGACCTCGGGCGGATCGTCGCCCGGCTGCACGAGGTCACCCGCCCGGACGGATTCGGCTATCCCTCCCTGGCCCTGGGGCCGTTGGCCCCGACCTGGCGGCAGGCGTTCACCACGATGACCGACGCCGTCCTGGCCGACGCGGACACCTACCGGGCCCGGCTGCCACGTCCGACGTCCGCGATCCGTGCCCTGCTCGCCGCCGCGTCGCCGGTGCTCGACGACGTCGCACGGCCCGCCCTGGTCCACTTCGACCTGTGGCAGGGCAACCTACTCGTCGACGGTGGGCCGGAGGCGCGGCGCATCGGCGGGATCGTGGACGGCGAGCGGATGTTCTGGGGCGACCCGGTCGCCGACTTCGTATCGCTCGCCCTGTTCGAGGACATGGAGAAGGACGAGGACTTCCTCACCGGGTACGCGGAGGGCAGCGGGCGGCCGGTGGTGTTCGACGCGTCGGTACGGCTGCGGCTCGCGCTGTACCGCTGCTGTCTCTACCTGATCATGCTGGTGGAGACCGTCCCGCGCCGTGCTCCCCGGGTGGACCTGGACTGGGCGTGGACGCATGTCGCCCCGCAGCTCGAATCGGCCCTGGCGGACGTGGAGTCGGCGCTGCGGACCGGGGACTGAGCCACAACGCCGACCACCCCCCTTTGCCCGAGTCGGTCCTCAGCCGTCCAGGGCCCGCCGCGCCTCGTACAGATTGGGCGGCCACACCGCCTCCGGGGCGCCGTACGCCTCCAGCCAGGGGTGCAGGTCGCCGGTGAAGTCGGGCGACGTCGATCTGGTCGAACTCCGTCACCCCGCTGATGCCGACCGTCGCGCTGTACGGGGCGAGACCGTCGATCCGCATCAGGCCCGCCCGTCCGTTGGTGACCCGGATGCTCCAGTGCGTGAAGCGGGCGCCGAAGAGCGGCCCGGCGCCGGCGTCGCCGCCGTGCCGTCCGTTGTTCTCGACCGTGATGTCGGTGCGGACGTCGGCGAACGGCATCCCCCGGCGCGAGTCGAAGGTGCCCATCTCCATCACGCCGCGCGACCAGACGTTGTGGCGGACCCGCGCCTGCCGATGTTCCCCTTGCTCCCCCTTGTTCTCGATGAATCCGAGCGCCTTTCATTCATGTGAACGACGCTCATATCTGCGTCGGCGGTGAGCATGCCGTGCCGCTCCGGCGCACCGAAAGGGGCATGCACCGGAGGATCTTCAGGCATGTTCAGTGGGGATCTTCAGGCGGAGCAGGTCAGTTGGAGCCGGGGTGGCCGGAGCCCGGCCCACGGGTCATCCAGCCGGGCGCTGGGTCAGATGAGTGAACGCGTCCAGGTTCCGCGTCGATTCGCCGCGCGACACCCGCCACTCGTACTCCTTGCGGATCGCGCTCGCGAAACCCAGCTCCAGCAGCGTGTTGAAGGAACCGTCGGCAGCTTCGAGGACCGTGCCGAGCAGCCGGTCCAGCTCCTGCGGGGTGACCACGGAGAGCGGCAGCTTGCCGACCAGATAGATGTCGCCGAGCCCGTCGATCGCGTAACTCACGCCGAAGAGGCGGAGATTGCGCTCCAGCAGCCAGCGGTGGACAGCGGCGTCGTTCTCGTCCGGGTGGCGGACGACGAAGGCGTTGAGGGAGAGCGAGTGCCTGCCCACCCGCAGCGAGCAGGTGGTGGACAGTTTGCGCGTGCCGGGCAGCTTGACCACGTAATCGCCCGGCGCGGGGCTCTCCCATTCGAGCCCGGCGTCCTTCAGAGTCGCCTCGATGACCTGCGCGGCCCGTGCTGTCGCCGCTTGGGCCGGTGCCACTCCATCGGGTGCGTCGTCGGGTGCGTCAGCCATGGTGCGAGCGTACGCGACGGCGGTGTTCGTGCATCGCGGCCGTGTAGACGTCGGCCGTCGCGGACGCGGCGGTGTCCCAGCCGAAGCCCTGGGCGTGCGCGGCGGCCGCGGCGCCCATCCGGGCGACGAGTTCCGGCGCGTCGGCGAACCTGGCCAGCGCCTGCGCGTACGCCTGCGGGTCGTGCCCGGGTATCAGGAAGCCGCTGACCCCGTCCCGCACCGCCACCGGGAGACCGCCCACGGCCGCCGCGACGACGGGAGTGCCCGCCGCCTGCGCCTCTATGGCGACCAGGCCGAAGGACTCGCTGTGCGAGGGCATGACCAGCACGGAGGCGGCCCGGAACCAGTCGGCGAGCTGCTCCTGGCCGACCGGAGGCTGGAACCGTACGACGTCGGCGATGCCCAGCCGCGCCGCCAGCTTCTGCAGCCCCTCCGGCTTGGCGAGGCCGCTGCCGCTCGGGCCGCCGACGACCGGTACGACCATCCGGGAGCGCAGCGTCGGATCGCGGTCCAGCAGGACGGCGACCGCCCGCAGCAGCACGTCCGGGGCCTTCAGCGGCTGGATGCGCCCCGCGAAGAGCGGGATCAGGGCGTCCCTGGGCAGCCCGAGGCGCGCCCGTGCCGCGGCCCGCCCGTCGGCGGGGCTGAAGCGGCCCAGGTTGACCCCGGGATGGACGACGGCGACGGACCCGGGATCGGCGTCGTAGAAGCGGACCAGCTCGTCCGCCTCCCCGGTGGTGTTGGCGATCAGCCGGTCGGCCGCGCTGACGATCTGGGTCTCACCGATGACGCGGGCCGCCGGCTCGGGGGTGTCGCCCTCCGCGAGCGCCGCGTTCTTGACCTTCGCCATGGTGTGCATGGCGTGGACGAGCGGGACGCCCCAGCGCTGGGCGGCGAGCCAGCCGACATGGCCGGAGAGCCAGTAGTGGGAGTGGACGAGGTCGTAGTAGCCGGGGCGCTGACCGGCCCACGCCTGCATCACGCCGTGCGTGAAGGCGCAGAGCTGGGCGGGCAGTTCCTCCTTGGCCAGCCCCTCGTACGGTCCGGCGTCGACGTGCCGGACCAGGACGCCGGGGGCCAGTTCGACCACCGGGGGCAGCCCGCCGGTGGTGGACCGGGTGAAGATCTCGACCTCGACGCCGATCTCGGCGAGCCGCCTGGCCAGCTCCACGATGTAGACGTTCATGCCGCCCGCGTCGCCGGTGCCCGGCTGGTGCAGCGGTGAGGTGTGCACGGAGAGCATCGCGATGCGGCGGGGTTTGCGGTGGCCGCCGGGGAACGCGGCGGGGAACCTGAGGCGCGGTGCGACCCGGCTGCTGCCGAGCCGGGAGACGTACTGGCTCACGTCGTCCGGTCCTCCTCACTCAGGGCATGACGGCTGAGGGACCCGAGCCCCTGCGAACGGCTGCAACAGCGGAATCTCTCCTTTCATTTCCGCTTTACCAAATCATTACGGTGCGTGCGTCGCACCCGGGGCGCGTGCACCGGCGCGCGCCACCCGCCCGCCGGACCGCCACCGGACCGACCCCCGCGCCGCCTGCCGCCCCCCGCGAGATCGTTACGCTCGCTTCATGCGCCCCATCGGCACCGCGACCCGCGGGACCACCAACCCGAACCGGCTCCGCCGCATGGACCGCTGGATCGCCGCCACCCACGGCCCGGCCCTGCGCCGCGCCGCCCACCCCACCGCCGTCGACCTCGGATACGGCGCCGCACCCTGGACCGCCGTCGAACTGCTGCACCGGCTGCGCACCGCCGAGCCGCGCACGGCCGTGGTCGGCGTCGAGATCGATCCGGAGCGGGTCGCGGCGGCGAAACCGTACGAACGCGAGGGCCTGACCTTCCTGCACGGCGGGTTCGAGATCCCGCTCCCCGAGCGCCCCGACCTGATCCGCGCGGCGAACGTGCTGCGCCAGTACGACGAGGGCGAGGTCGCCGCGGTCTGGCGCCGGCTGTGCGCCCGTCTCGCGCCGGGCGGGCTCCTGGTGGAGGGCACCTGCGACGAGATCGGGCGACGGCACGTGTGGGTGGCGCTCGGCCCGGAGGGGCCGCGCACGGTCACGTTCGCGACCCGGCTCGCCTCCCTGGACCGCCCCTCCGACCTGGCGGAGCGCCTGCCCAAGGCCCTGATCCACCGCAATGTGCCGGGCGAACCGGTCCACGCGTTCCTGCGGGACTTCGACCGGGCTTGGGCCGCGGCGGCCCCGTACGCCTCGCTGGGCGTCCGGCAGCGCTGGATCACGGCGGTGCGGTCGCTGTCCGGCGACTGGCCGCTGGCCGACGGGGTGCGGCGGTGGCGCCAGGGCGAAGTCACGGTGAAATGGGCCGCCCTGCAGCCCAACCCGTGAGCCGACTCCCGCTGAACGGACGCGGCGGGGCCGGATCCGGGGAGGCGGACGGGAACGCGGACGGGGCATCGTTCGTCCAGAGAGAGGGGAGAGCGACCGTCGGACTGCGACCGTGCGCCTCTGTTGCTTTTCGGTACGGCATGGCACGATCTCGACATCGGCTAAAAGTTACTGACGGTAAATCAGATTCATTCGGGGGGATCTCGTGAACCGACGTCACTGTGCCTCAGCCGCGATCACTCTGGTCTGCGCGCTGTCCGTACTCATCACGCCGATCCAGGCCTTCGCCAAGCCCGTGCCACCATCCTCCTCCGATTCCGGTTCCGGGGCGCCGAAGAAGAGCCTCGAAGAGGTGCGCAAGGAGATCGACGCCCTCTACCGCAAGGCGGGGGCGGCCACCGACGCGTACAACCTCGCCGAGGAGAAGGCCGAGAAGCAGTCCGGCGAGATCGTGAAACTGGCCCGCGCCATAGTGGTGGGCCAGTCGAAGATCGCCGAGCTCAAGAGCCAGGCGGGCGCCCAGGCCCGCGAGCAGTACCGCACCGGCGGGCTGCCGCCCGGCGCCCAGTTCATGCTCAGCGACGACCCGCAGCTGTTCCTGGACGGGGTGAGCCGGGTCAGGGAGGGCCAGCAGGCCGCCCAGGGCGTGCTCGGCGAACTGACCAGGACCCAGCAGGACCTGGAGACGTACACCAAGGACGCGAGCACCAACTGGCAGAAGCTCGAAGCCAACCGGGTCAAGCAGGCCAAGGCCAAGAAGAAGATCAACGCGCAGATCGCCGCGGCGAAGAAGCTGGAGTCACAGCTCAAGAAGGAGGAGCGGGCCCGCCTGCTCAAGCTGGAGCAGGAGGCCGAGTACAAGCAGCAGACGGCCTGGCTCAGCTCCGGCGCCCTCAAGGAGATCAACCGCGAGGCGAGCGCGCGCGGCAAGAAGGCGGTGGCCTTCGCGACCGACCAGATCGGCAAGCCGTACGTCTGGGGCGCCGAGGGTCCCAAGTCGTACGACTGCTCGGGGCTCACGTCCCAGGCCTGGCTTGCGGCGGGCCGGCCGATCCCGCGCACCTCGCAGGAGCAATGGCGGCTGCTGCCGCACATAGCGATCAAGGACATGCGCCCCGGCGACCTGATCATCTACCACAGTGACGCCAGTCACGTGGGCATGTACATCGGCGACGGCGCGATCGTCCACGCCCCCCGCCCCGGCCGCAATGTCACGCTGGCGGGCGCGGGCTCGATGCAGATACTCGGGGTCGTACGCCCGGACAAGTAGGCGCGTGCCCCTCCGCACGGCATCCGCCCGGCAGCCACCCGGCATCCGCGCGGAGGGCTCCACGTCGCGTCCGCGGAGGCGCCGCCCGGAGCGCCTGAGCGCCTCCGTGGAGGTGCCCAGTGCCTTCGCGCGAGCGGCCCGGATCGCCCGTGCCCGCACGGGCGTGACCCGCGCCACCCGCCGCCCACCACCCGCGTGACCTTTGTCATGTCCCGATACCCACCCCGGGTCCGGCACATCTCGCCGGATCCGTGACCTGACGCGGCTTATGACTGTGCATATGCCGGAGGCCGATCGCGGAACGCCATTCCGTTCCACCGCCACAGCCCGCTATCGTCCCCGTCTGGCGGATCGTCGATCGTCGGTCCGCCGCGCCCTCGGGGGGAGGGAAGGAAACCGAACCGATGCCCGTACCCGTACCGCAGCAACGCTCCGATGCCGCTGCGGAGACCTCCCACGACGCCGTCCTCACACTCCTGGTGATCGAGGACGACCCGGCGGGCACCTTCACCGTCCCCGAGCTCCCGGCCGCGGCCGGCACGAGGGTGCGTATCCGCACCGCCCGCAACCTGACCGAGGCGGGCCGACTCCTCACGGACGACGTCGACTGCATACTGCTGGACCTGGCCCTGCCCACCGGCAGCGAGACCCGCACCTCCGGGGCCGGCGACACGGCCGGACCCGACGGGCTCGTCACCCTCGAACACGTCCTGCGGATCGCCCCGCGCCACGCCGTCCTCGCCCTCACGGCACAGGACGACACCGCGCTGGCCGTCGAGGCGGTACGGGTCGGCGCCCAGGACTACCTCTTCCGCGACGAACTCGACGGCCGGCTGCTCAGCCGCGCCATCCGGTACGCCGTCGAGCGCAAGCGCGCCGACGTCGCCCAGCGCCGGCTCACCGAGTCCACGCTGCGCGCCCAGGAGAACGCCCGCCTCGAACGCGGCCTGCTCCCGACGCCACTGCTCGAAGGCTCCGATCTGCGCTTCGCGGCCCGCTACCGCCCCGGCCGCAGCCGCGCGCTGCTCGGCGGGGACTTCTACGACACGGTCCGTACGCCCGACGGCACCGTCCACGCGATGATCGGCGACGTCTGCGGGCACGGCCCCGACGAGGCGGCGCTCGGCGTGGAACTGCGCATCGCGTGGCGGGCGTTGACCCTGGCCGGGCTCTGCGGCGACGAACTGCTCTCCACCCTCCAGCAGGTCCTGGAGCACGAGCGGGAGAGCGAGGAGATCTTCGCGACGCTCTGCACCGTAGACATCGCCCCCGACGGCCGGCGCGCCGGACTCTGCCTGGCCGGCCACCCCGCCCCGCTGATCGCCCGGCAGGGACAGGCCGCGCGCCTGCTCCCGTACGAGGACGGCGGTCCCGCCCTGGGGCTGCTGCCGCGCGCACGATGGCCGCGCCGGCACGTGGATCTCGGCTCCACCTGGAGCCTGATGATGTACACGGACGGGCTGATCGAGGGGCGCGTGGGCCCGGTCGGCTCTCAGCGGCTGGGCCAGGACGGCATGGTCGCGATGATCAACCAGCAACTGGCGCAGGGGCTCATCGGCGAGAACCTCCTGGAGGCCGCGGTCGCCCAGGTGCGGGAGCTGAACGGCGGCGAACTGACCGACGACGTCGCGGTCCTCCTGCTCGACCGCGACCAGGAGAGCGTCCGCCGCCGGACCCCGGACGGCGAACGGGGCCGGAGAATCCCCCGGCCCCGCAACGCGAACCCCGCGAGCGCTCAGCGCCCGCCGTTGTAGGGCCCGTACGGCCCGTCGCTGCTGGATCCGCCACGCCGGCCTCCGCCCGAGACCGCCCGCAGCGCGGGCCTCACGTCCACCAGGAAGACGATGGACGCGACCACGCCCGCGAGCTGCAGGAACAGCACCGACATGTAGAGGCTCAACAGGTTCACGGCGACAGCGATGCCGAGGATGATCAGCCAGAAGGACTTCTTCTGCTTGTCCGCGGCCGGGTAGGCGTCCTCACGGGCCAACGCCGCCATGACCAGCGCGACCACCGCCAGCACCATCATGGCCACGTAGAGCAGCAGGACGAATGTGCTGAAGCCTGTGAGCAACATGGTGTGCACCGCCTAATAAATGGATGAGCGCCTCGCGGCCAAGGTACCGGGACAACGGGCCGGGCTCCCCTGATGGTGCCCGGCCCGCGCCCCGTCACACACTTCGGCGCCACAGCGCCGCCGCAGGCGCCGCGGCACGCGCGGGGATCCCCCCGCTCCGCTACTTCGCGCTCGGCGGAGTCGTCTTCTTGGCGACGGGCTTGCGCACGGGCGCCTTCTTGGCGGGCGCGGCCGGGGCCTTGCTCTCCGGCCTGACAGCCTTCGGCGCGGGCTTCGGCGCGGGCTTCGGCGCGGGTTTGGCGGGACCGGGCTTGGCGGGACCGGGCTTGGCGACCGGCGTGGTCCTCGCGGTGCCCGTCGGCTTGGACTCCTTGCGCGGCTCGACGACGACGGCGATCTCGACGATCTCGTCGGCCGTCTCGCCCCGCCAGTTCCGCACGGTCTGCTCGCCGCGCTCGGCGACCTTCTCGTACGTCTCCCGGGCCCGCACCGCGTACTCCGCGGCCACGCCCAGGCTCCGCAGCGCCAGGTCCTGCGCGCTCTCGCCCAGCTTCCGCAGATCGCTGTCGAACGACCCGATCACCTCGGTGACCTTGGCCTGCACGGTGGCCTGCGCCTCCTTGGCCTGCGAGGTCACCTTCTCCTGCACGACCTTGGGGTCGGTGTTGCGCACGGCCTCGATACGCTCCGGCGCCTCGGCACGCAGCTGCTCGATCAGCGCGGGGACCTTGCGCGCCTGCTCGACGGCGAGATCGGCCGTACCGGCGGCGAAGTAGAGGGGGGTCGGGTCGGTGAGGGTCTTGCGCAGGTCATCGGTGATGGCCATGACTGTGGTCCTCCCGGATCATCAGACTCAGTGTGAAGGTTTCTCAGGCTTTGAATGCGCGGAGGGCGCTGACTCGTCGCCGGTCTCGGATCCGGCAGCGACGCCGGATTCCGGTCCGGGCTCGAATCCGTTCTCCTTGCGGAAGGAGTCGTAGATCTGCAGCAGAACACTCTTCTGCCGCTCGTTTATGGACGGATCGGCCAGAATCACCGCCCGCGTCTCCAGCTCCTCCCGCTCCCGCTCGTCCAGAATCCCGGCCCGTACGTAGAGGGTCTCGGCGGAGATCCGCAGCGCCTTGGCGACCTGCTGCAACACCTCGGCGCTCGGCTTGCGCAGCCCGCGCTCGATCTGGCTGAGGTAGGGATTGGACACCCCGGCGGCATCGGCGAGCTGCCGCAGGGACAGCTGCGCGTTGCGCCGCTGCTCGCGCAGGTACTCACCGAGACTGCCGACGTTGAGGGATGCCATACCCCGATGGTGCGCCACCCCTGCTAACTTTTGCAAGCAGTCGCTTGCAAAAGTGCGCCAAACCACTCGTCCGGCCCCGTGAAGCCGTGGCGAGCCATTGATGCCGGCGCTCTGGCGCCAGGCAGTCACGATGGCTGGACTTGATCGAAGAGGGCGAGGGCTTCGGAGGGGTCCGGGCTCACGAGGCGGTCCAGACCGGCCGTCGTGATCTTCGCCCATCTGCCGGCCCGTGCCCACATCCGTTCCTCGAAGGCGCGGACGATCTCGTCCAGATCTCCAGGGTCGGTGGCGATGGACTCGGCGAGTTCGGCGCCCTCCAGCATCGCGAGGTTCGCGCCCGCCCCCAATGGGGGCATCAGATGGGCGGCGTCGCCCATCAGCGTCACCCCGAAGACATGGGTCCAGGTGTGGGACACGGGCAGGGCATAGAGGGGGCGGTGGACGAAAGCGGTGCTGCGGCGGAGGAGGTCGAGTACGGGAGCGGCCCAGCCGTCGAACAGAGCCAGCAGGCTCGATCGCGCGACCTCGACGTCGGCCAGGTCCAGTTCCGCGTGCCAGTCCAGCGGCCCGCGGAACTGGACGTACACCTTGACGTGGCCACCGCTGTTGCGCTGGGCGACGAGAGCTCGGTTCACGCCGTACACAGCCACGGAACCGTCGCCGACCAGCCGGGCGAGGTCAGGGTGGCGGTTGTCGACGTCGTCCAGGGAGGCCTCGACCGAGGTGACGCCGGTGTAGTGCGGCGTCACCGACGAGACTGCCGGGCGGATCCGGGACCAGGCACCGTCCGCGCCGACCACTAGGTCGAACGCTTCCTGTCGCCCGTCCGCGAAATGGACCAGCACCCCATCCTGGGTTCCCGGCACCACCTGCGTCACGCTCCGCCCCCACCGCACGTCGACAGGGCCGAGCAGCAGGTCACGGAGTTGCCCACGATCGATCTCGGGGTTGGACTGTTCATCCGGACGGGGTCGCCAGTCACGCAGGACGGTCCCGTCCACGTCCAGGATGCGCATGGCCTGTCCCTCGGGACGGGACAGCGCCTGGAACTCCGCCAGCAGCCCCGCCTTGTCCAGTGCGAGCTGACCCAGCCCTTCACGCAGGTCCAGCGTGCCGCCCGGGGGGCGGGCGTCGGGGGCGGGATCGCGTTCGAGGACGGCGACGGGGTGGCCATGGCGGTGCAGGACACGGGCGAAGGTAAGGCCGGCAGGACCGCTCCCGACCACTGCGATGCGACGTCTCATGTCGATACACCGTATTAGGTCAATACGATGTATCGCAACGGTACGATGTCGCCATGACTGTGTGGGACCGGCCGGAGCCGCCGACTCAACCCGTGCCGCTCGACCGGGAGCGGATCGTCGCCGCCGCCATCGCGCTGGCCGACGAGGGCGGGCTGGAGGCGGTGTCCTTGCGCAAGATCGCCGCCCGCCTGGACGCCGGCCCCATGCGCCTGTACAGATACATCTCCACCAAGGAGGAGCTGTTCGACCTCATGGTGGACGAGGTCCACGCCGAGATCCGCGCCGAGGAGCCGCCCGGTGACTGGCGGGAGGCGTTGCGCGTCCTCGCCCAGCGCACCAGGCAGGCCACCCTCCGTCACGAATGGCTGGCCGACCTCCTCGGCGGTCGCCCGGCCCTGGGTCCGAACCGCCTCGCCGTCACCGAGGCCACGCTGGCCGCCTTCGACGGCCTCACGGACATCGACACCGTCATGCGCGCCGTGGAGACTGTCAGCGCGTACTTCATCGGTGCGATCAGGCGCGAGATCACGAACCTGCGGGCCGAGCGCGCAACGGGCCTGTCCAAGCACGACTGGCAGCGGGCCTCCGGCCCGCATCTGACGAGCATGCTGGCCACCGGCCGCTTCCCGGCGCTGGCCAAGGCCGTGTACGAGGGGACGGACGTGGACGCCGAGACATCCTTCGCGACCGGCCTGGACTGGGTCCTCGACGCCGTGGCCGCCAAACTCGCCCGGCCGCCGGCGTGACGCTCGGCTCCTGCCGAATGGGAGCGAGGCAGGCCGCCGGGGCGAACGCCTCCACGGCCCGGTCACCCGGCGACGGTGCGTTCATGGGCTCGATGGTGGCGTGGTCCGTCCTGTCGGCGAGTCACGGGACCTGAGCTCGGCCGCTCAGCCTGCTGCCCGGTGAGCGGAGATCGTCCGACCGAACCGGCGCGGGACTGCGGTTGACCTTCACCTTGGGGGAAGCCACAGCATCGGTGGTGCCGGGCGACGTGCCCGGCACAAGGAGGAGAACGGGCATGGAACTGCTGACCATCGGGGCGTTCGCGAAGGTGTCCCGGCTGTCACCGAAGGCGCTGCGTCTTTATGACGAGCTCGGTCTGCTGACTCCCACCCGCGTCGACCCGGTGACCGGCTACCGCCTCTACGCACCGGAACTGCTGGAGCAGGCCCGAATGGTCGCCTGGCTCCGGCGCCTGGGGATGCCCCTGGCCCGGATCCGGCAGGTCCGCACGCTGGAGCCGGCCGCGGCGGCGCAGGAGATCCGCGCGTTCTGGGCGCAGGTCGAGGCCGACACCGCCGCACGGCGGGACCTCGCTTCCTTCCTCATCGACCACCTTTCCTGGAAGGACCCCGCCATGTCCTCGACCACCGGCCCCCTGGGGATCCGTTACGCCGCCCTGTCCGACACGGGCCTCGTCCGCGAAAGCAACCAGGACACCGCCTACGCCGGGTCCCGTCTGCTCGCCGTCGCCGACGGCTACGGCAGCACGGGAGCCCCGGCCAGTGCGGCCGCCGTCGACGCGCTCAAGCACCTGGAGACCGGCAGCGTCCCGGCGGGCGATCTCCTCAACGTCCTCGAAGACGCCGTGGAGCAGGCGAAACAGGCCGTCAACGGCGTCTTTGGGCCCGGCTCGTCGTCCGAAGAGGCCGGCACCACGCTCACCGCGATGCTCTGGACCGGATCACAACTGGCCCTCGTCCACATCGGCGACTCCCGTGCCCATCTCCTGCGGGACGGAGAGCTGTTCCAGATCACCCACGACCACACCCTGGTGCAGTCGATGGTCGACGAGGGACGCATCAGCGCGGAAGAAGCCGTCTCCCACCCCCAGCGGTCGCTGCTGATAAGGGCCTTGGGCCAAGGAACCGACGGCACCCCCGACATGCGCCTCCACGACGCTCGGCGGGGAGACCGGTACCTGCTCTGCTCCGACGGCCTGTCGGCCGTCGTGCGGAGCGAGGAGATCAGCCGGGTGCTCCGCGAGGTCCCGGAGCCCGAGCGGGCGGTACGCGAACTCATCGCCCTCGCCAACGGATCCGGCGGCCCGGACAACGTCAGCTGCGTCGTCGCCGACGTCGTGGAGTTCCAGCAGTAGGAGCGGGCGGCATGCATTTCGAGTTGCACCGGATCCGCTCCCAGGAACTCATCCGCGAGGCGGACGCATACCGGCTCGCCCACCAAGTCAGAAAGGCCGGATCGGCTCCCCGGCCCAGGCCGGCCGGCACATGGCGCCCGACGCCACGGCGCCTGCTGGCCCGGCTCTGCCGGTGACGCGAACCTCCTGGGAAACCCCGTGCTGGACTGAGGAGTTACGGTGGGCGGCGGGGTGGGGTGGTCACGAAGAGTTCGTCACGAAGCGCCCGCATCGTGATCGATGAGGGACATGCCGGACACCAGAGCGCGGGCGGTGTCGGCGAAGTACTGCTCGTCGGCGCCGGGGGCGAGGCCGAGGGCAACGCCCTGGGCGAGGCCGACGAACAGCGCCCTGAGCGCGGTGGTCAGGCGTTGCGCCTGATCCGGGGTCACGACGCCCCCGTCGTAGGGCCGCCCGGCGAACAGTGCGATCAGGTGCTCCTCCTGCGACCGGACGGAGGTGGCGAGCCGGGCCCCCAGCTCCGGGTCGTGCAGGGCCATGTCCAGCAGGGTGATCTGGAGCGACAGGCCTGACCGCGCGTCCGGGGCGTCACAACCGCACCGGTAGTGCCGGGCGAAGGCGTCGACCGCTTCGAGCAGATCCAGTTCAGCGGGCACCGCCCGCTCGATCTCTTCGTAGTACGGCCGCAGATGGTCGGCGACCAGGGCCACCACCAGGCCGCTCTTGCTCCCGAACAGCGAGTAGATCGCGCCGGTGGTCAGGTCGGCCCGGTCGGCGATCTCGTCGAGCCTGGCGCGGTACCCGTCCCGGGAGACGACCTGGAACGCGGCATCCAGCAGGGCGCGGCGGTTGCGCTCCTTGGTCTCCGCTCTCGTCATTCTCATAATTTCATTATTACCGTAATCTCATTACGGAACCAGCCGGTACGAGCTTCGGCACCGGTTTCGGTACGAGGTACGAGCTCCGGTACGAGGTACGAGTTTTGGGGAGGAACGCTCATGCTCACGACCCAGGTCGCGACACCGCCGTGGACCCGTTGGACGGTGGGGATCGTCGCCGATGGCGTCTTCAAGGTGCTGCTCGCCGCCGTCTGCATCGCCGGCGCCGCCCCGCTCGGCCGGCTGCTCGGCGTGCCCGGCTGGCTGATGGCCGCATCCGGCCTGGCCCTGCTGGTCGGCGGTGGGATCGAGATCCGGTACGCACGCCGGCGACCGTTGCGCACCTACCTGCGGCTCATGGCCGCCTACGACACCGGCTGGGCGCTGACGGGCGCAGTCGGCCTCCTGTTGGCGTGGCAGGGAAACGGCGCCGGGGGTGAGGTGTGGATCGGGTACCAGACGGCCGCGCCCCTCGCGTTCGCCGCGCTGCTGGGGCCTGCCCGGCCCTGATCCGCCGGAATGGCCCCGGCCCCGCCGAAACCGCCGGTCAGGCTTGGCAGATGCAGAAGGGGTGACCGGCCGGATCGGTGAGGACCCGCGCCCTGCCGGCCTCATGAGGCTGGTGATCCGGTCTGCCCGCACCCAGCTCAGGACGCGCTGGGCGGCACCCATACCCACCTCGGCAAGGCGATCGGCCGGGCAGCCGCGTACGACATCGCACTGCTCGACATCTTCTGGACCGCGATGGCGGGGTACGCCCATGCCCTGGCGGTCGCACGGGCGGAGGGAATCACCGCGCGGGAGCCGGCCCCGTTCGCCAAGGGCATCGGCGCCATCCTCCCGCCGATCTTCGAGGAGACCGCGGCGGACGTGGACGGCGGAAGGTTCCCCGGCGACGACAACCCGCTCACCTCGGCGGCGCCCTCCATCACCCATATCGTCCACGCCTCCGAGGCCCACGGCATCGACGCCGCTCTGATGCGCACGGCCGATGACCTGGCCCGCCAGGCCATCAGCCGTGGTCACGGCACCGACGGGTTCCTCCGGATCACCGAGTTGCTGAGCCGCCGCTGAGCGAACGCCTGGGGGAGAATGCCGCGGGGGTTCCCCCTGTCGGCGGCCCGATCACGCCTGGGAAGAGGCCCGGCTCTGGGTAACGTATCCGGAAATATCCCCATGCCGGAGACGGATCCTCATGGCTGACGACAGGGACGACGAGAACACGGCCACTGGCCCCGCAGCACGGGGACAAAGGCACGGGCACGGGCGGGGAGACGGGCACGGGCGGGGACACGGCCTCGGGAGCGGGCGCGGGCGCGGCCTCAGGAGCGGGCTCGCTCGCGACGGTGCCTCAGTAGTGCCGAGGACCGCCGTCATCGCGGGCGGCGGAGCACTGGCCGTCTGGGAGCCCGCGTTCACACTCGGGGCCTACAACGTCATCTTCTACTACCAGATGCTCACCCTCTGGGCGGTGTCGACGGCGGTGCTGCTGGCCGGCTTCGCGATGCGCGAGCGCGGGCCGCGGCACGGCTGGCTGTACTGGTCCTGCCTGGCGCTGCCCAGCGCCTGGATCGTCCTCGCCGCCGTCGTGCCGCGGCACAGCGGCAACTGGCAGGGCGAGGCGCTCTACCTGATCGGCGGCATCATCAGCGTCATCGGCACCCCGCTGTTGACCTGGGTGCTCCTCCAGCTCCTGCTGTTCGGGGAGTCGGAACTCTCCGTGCACCAGCGCCGGACAGTCATCGGCGCCGTCGCGCTCGTCGGCGTACTGGCCTTCCTGCTCGGGGAGTTCAACGATGTCTTCCTCACCTGCGGGGACTTCGACATCAGCGGCAACAGCGTCCCCTCCGGCTGCAGGCCGGGCCACGCCTCGCCGCTCGGCTGACCCACGAGCACGGCACGGAGACACGGCTGTACGGCACGGAGGCACGGCTGTACGGAGGTGACGGGACGGCCCTCAAGGCGCGATGCTGCCCCCATGACCTCCTCAGAGATCTTTCCGACCCCCGATTCCGGTTCCCTGTCCACCACCGGCGCCACCCCGGGCCCCGGCGTCTTCGAACTGGGTGGCACCGTCACCATCCCGCGGCTCGGCTTCGGCGCGATGCAGCTCCCGGGACGGTGGAGCGGACCGGCCGGAGACACGGCGAAGGCCGTCGCCGTGGCGCGGCGCGCCGTCGAGCTCGGGGCGCGGTACATCGACACCGCCGCCTTCTACTTCTCCCCCACCCACCGGGCCAACGACCTGCTGCGCGAGGCGCTGTTCCCGTACCCCCCGGACGTCACCATCGCCACCAAGGTCGGCCCGCTGCGGAACGAGACCGGTGAGATGTACGCCGAGGCCCGCCCCGATCAGCTGCGCGGGGAGGTGGAGCGGAATCTGGAGGACCTCGGGGTCGACACCCTCGACCTGGTGCATCTGCGGGTCGGACGGCTGAGCGGCGGCGTCGTGGAGCCGATCGGTGAACGGTTCGCCGTGCTTGCCGCGCTGCGCGAGGAAGGGCTGATCCGGCAGCTGGGCGTCAGCAACGTGACGAGCGGGCAGCTCGCGGAGGCCCGGTCGATCGCGCCGGTCGCCGCCGTCCAGAACCGTTTCGGTGTGCTCGACCAGGCCGACGCCGCGCTCGTCGACGAGTGCGCGGACGCCGGTATCGCCTACATGCCGTTCTTCGCGCTCGGCGGCGGTCACACCGATCTCTGCGAACAGAACCTCCGGAAGGTGAGCGAGCGGCACGGCGCGACGGTGCACCAGGTGGCCATCGCATGGGGCCTGGCCCGCTCGCCCTCGATCGTGCAGATCCCGGGCACCGCCTCGCTCGCCCACCTGGAGGAGAACATGGCCGCCGGACACCTGGTCCTCGACGAGGACGACATGGCGCTGCTCGGCCGCCTGGGCTGACCGCACACGCGGACGCGACCGACACGGCCCCCGGTCCACCGCGTCCGGGCAGCGCGGTCGCGTCCGCCTGCGAGGACGCCGGGATCACTCCCGTCGTCCTCCACGCGACGGCCGACAGTGACGGCAAGCGGCGGACAGCGGCCCGGCCGCAGGACCTAGGATCCGCCCATGGCTATCGACCCCGGCTACATCTGCTCCCGCTGCGGCGAACACCACGCGGAACTCCCGATGGGGTACTCGACCATGGCACCCGACGTCTGGGACGCGGGTCTGGAAAGCGACCCCGACAGCATGCTCTCCTCCGACCAGTGCATCGTCAGACACGAGCACTACTTCATCAAGGGCCTGATCGAGATACCCGTGTTCGGCAGCGAGGAGCCCTTCTCCTGGGGCGTCTGGGTCTCGCTCAGCCGGGAGAACTTCGCCCGCGCCCTCGATGTGTGGGAGACCCCGGGCCGCGAGTCCGAGCAGCCGTACTTCGGCTGGCTGAGCACCGAGCTGGGGCTGTACACGCCCCGCACGACCAACCTCAGGACCAACGCCCACACCCGTCCGATCGGCCGGCGCCCCAGCATCGAGCTGGAGCCCACCGATCACCCGCTCGCCGTGGAACAGCGCACCGGCATCACCCGGGACCGGGTGCGGGAGATCGCCGAAGCGGTGCTGCACGCCGAGGACGAGCGGCCCTCCTGAGCTACCGCTTCTCCCCGAGCCCCGACCGCAGCTGCGCGAAGGCGAGCTCGGCCGCCTCGACCGCGTCCGCGTACACCTGCCGCGCGCTCTCCCCCGCGTCGATCCGCCGCCAGTTCTCCAGGGCGAGGATGCGCTGTACGGCGATGATCTGGCCCGCCGCGAGCCGGTCCGCCACCCGGTCGCCCAGCGCACGGGCGAGTGCCGCCTCCGAGCGGCTCTGGTAGCCGTACAGGCGGGCCACCAGGGACGGCGTCCCGTACAGCAGCCGCTGGTACGCCAGCACCTGCGGCACATCGCAGAGCCCTGTCACCGGGTCGCCCCGCTCCAGCCCGTCCAGGAAGTTGCGGCGCAGCGCGTCCAGCGGGGATTCGGTCTCCGCACGGGTGGCGACCACGCGGGCCGCCTCGTCCTCGTGGTCGGCGAACCGGTGCAGGACCAGGTCCTCCTTGGCCGGGAAGTACCGGAACAGGGTCGGCTTCGAGATGTCGGCCGCCGCCGCCACCTCCGCCACCGAGACCTTGTCGAAGCCCCGCTCCAGGAACATCGCGATCGCGGCCTCGGAGACCGCCTGGTAGGTCAGCTGCTTCTTCCGCTCCCGCAGGCTCATCTGCTCGTGGGCCGCTCCCGCCGTCCCGGGTCCGGGCTTCTCTCCGTCCATGACTCCGAAGCGTACGCCCTTGACCTCAAGCGGACTTGACGTCCGAGGGCGCCCGCGAGCGGCCGCACGGGCCCGTGACGGGGCTGCCCGGCCCGGCGGCGGGTCCGCCCGGGTCCGGGTGAGGTGGTGACCGGGGCGAGTCACGTTGACACCGGCCTCACGGAGCCCCGATCCGCGCGTGTACGCCCACGAAGCCCCCGCACGCCACCCACCGTCAGGCCCGGGACCTCGCCCGCGCCTCCACCAGCGCCTCGATCCCGTCCAGCACCCGCGCCAGCCCGAACGTGAATTCCTCGTCGGGCCCGCGCGGCACCTCCAGCACCTCGGATTCCAGCACCCTGGAGAGCGACGGATGGTGTACGGGGTCGACGAGCCGGTTCAGGGTGCGGGTGTACCCGTCCGCCACCTCCTGCGCCGGGATGCCGCGCGCTTCCACGGCGGCCGCGAGATCACCCATCAGCAGCGCCTCGTTCCGTACGAACCCGTTGACGAGCAGGATGACGGAGACCTCGTCGCGCGGGTCCAGACCGGTGCCTTCGAGAGCCCGCAGGCCCTGCTCCCACCAGGCGACGGAGTTCGGGCTTGCGGGCGGGCCCGCGACCGGGATGCGGAGCATCCACAGATTGCGGTGGAACACCCGGCGCTGCGCCCAGGCCCACTGCGTGAGCGCCTCCCGCCAGCCGGCCCCGCTCTCCAGCGAGGGCAGCGGGGGCGGCGGGCCCATCGCCGCCTCCTGCATCAGGACGTAAAGCTCCGCCTTGGCGGACACGTACCGGTAGAGCGACATCGTCGAGGCCCCCAGGTCCTTGGCGACCCGCCCCATCGACACCCCGCCGAGCCCCTCGGACGCCGCCACCGCCACCGCGGCGTCCACGATGCGCGCCAGACTCAGCCCCGGCTTCGGCCCCTTGACCGGCCGCGCCCGCAGCCCCCAGGCGGCTTCGATACTGGCCGGCAGGCCCGTGCCGCCCGGCGAGCCCTTCTCCTCAGTCACCTGAACCCCACCTTCCCTCGATCCCATCCTAGATTTGCGTAGCGCATACACATTCCTGCGTATAGCGCACGCAGAGGAGCGGATCAGGAGGCTGCGGCGGTGCGCGGGTGCGACTCGAATCGCCTTCCCGGACGCCCCTGGCGGAGGAGGGAGACATGGCGGCGCCAGGGCGACCGACGACAACGCGGAGGGGGCCCCTGGCCCTTGAGGCCTTGGGGGAGTGCGTGCCAGACCCCGCGAGCCCGGCCTGATCCAAACGAAAGACCCTGGCCGCAGGCGGGTGCGGGGCGCTCAGAACACATCCGGGCACCAAGCCCGCCGCCCCGCCCGGAACATCGCCTCCGCCGTCGCCACCGCACCAGGCGTGAGTTCCTCGACGCGGCCCAGGGCTGCCAGCCGGTTCGGTGATTCGTCGCCCAGGTAGAGGGTGCCCAATTCCCGTACGTCCAGGGCGAGATCGGCGTCAGCCGTGGTGCGGGTGCAGTTCGTGCCGGAGGTGGTGGCCTCCAGGCGGTAGCGGCCGGGGGTCAGACCCGAGGTGTCGTGGACGTCGAGGGTGAGCGCGCCGGGTGTTGCGTAGGTGCGGGCCTCCAAGGCGCGTACGACGTCCAGCAGCCGTACCCACAGCCAGTCCGCCTGAGTGACGATGCGGGCCGCGCGCGGGTCCGGGAGGAGCAGCGGCAGCAGGTCGTCGGGGGCGCGGTAGCCGGAGCGGACCGTGGTGATCCAGTCGACCGAGCAGACGAAGTGCCAGAGCGCGCGCTCGGCGGCCGGGGTGACGGCGATCTGTCCGAGCACCGTGGCCCGGTTCAACGGCTGCTTGGCGTCGCCCCAGTTGTCGTCGGCCCGGTAGGCGATCAGGCCGTCCAGCTCGCCGGCGGCGTTGCTGTAGACCGCGTAGAAGGGCTCCGTCCAGGTCCCGGGACCCAGGTGGGCCTCCCCGGTGTTCACGGACCACCAGCGCGCGTCGCGGTCGACCACGCCGTGCTGCCGGGCGCGCAGCCGGTCGTGGAGGGCCGGGCCCAGCTTGCGTACGTCCGTGGCGCTCACCAGGTCGATCCGGCCGCCGTCCCGCTCGGACGGGCCCGACCAGCGCGGGTCGAGGCCCGCCCTCGGTACGTCGATCTCCCACTCGGTGGTCCAGGTCGCCGGGCCGAAGCCGTACCGCCCGTAGATCGGGTACTCGGCGGCGATCAGTGTGGCGACCACCTCGCCGCGCTCCTTCGCCGCCGCCAGGTCCGTGCCCATCATCCGGCTGAGCAGACCGCGACGGCGGTGCGTGGGCGACACCGTGACGTTGGAGATCGCGTCGGCCGGCACCCCGGCGCCGCCGACCGCCGTGAGTTCCTGCGCGAACGAACGGAACGTGGCCACGCACCGTCCGTCGTCGAACGCGCCCTGCGTACGGGAGAGATCCGTGTACGGAAGGCGCCTTTCCGCCTCCTCTTCCGTGGCCGTGTCCGTCGTCGGTTGCAGGAAACCGGTGTGCTTGGCGCGCAGCCAGTCGGGGAATTCGGCGGCGGTGACCGTGCGGATGTCGAGAGCCATGCGAGCCACGCTAGGCACAGGGCTCACGGGATGTCGCCCGGTTTTCCGCCGATGTGGAGACGGGCCGGGTCAGAAGGCTGCCCGGATCTCGCCGACCTCCCCGCCGCCGCCCAGCAGCGGCGCGTGTCCGATCCTGGCGACCACCGGGGCGTCGATGCCGAGCAGCCGCAGCGAACGGGCCAGCACCGGCCCGAGCGCCCGCGTCGCACCGTCGTCGACCTTGAAGGCCAGCGCCCGGCCGTCCGCCAGCGCCACCGCCTGCACCGCCTCGGCACCCATCTTGGAGAGCGAGCCCGGCACCTCCCGCATCAGCCAGGTGTCGGGGCGGCGGGTCCCGGCCACGTACTCGGGGTGGGCCCGCATCGCGTCACCGACCCGGCGCTCCGCCGTCCCCGGCTCCGCCATCACGAACGTACGGAAGGCCCGCGCCAGGCCCACCAGGCTGATCGCCATCAGCGGCGCCCCGCACCCGTCCGTGCCGACCGCCGTGACCGGCTCGCCGGCCGCCTCCTCGACGACCCGGAGGACCAGTTGCTGGAGCGGGTGCGCCGGGTCCAGGTAGGACGCCCGGTCCCAGCCGTTCAGCGCGCACACCGCGAGCATCGCCGCGTGCTTGCCGGAGCAGTTCATGGTGATCCGCTCCCGGACGTGGCCGGCGGCGAGATACGTCTCCGCCTCGACCGGGTCCAGCGGCAGATCGGGCGGGGTCTGCAGATCGGCGGGCGTCAGTCCGTGCTCGGCGAGCATCGTGCGGACGAGTTCGAGGTGGAAGTCCTCGCCGGAGTGGCTCGCGGCGGCCAGGGCCAGCCGCTCCCCGGACAGGTCCAGCCCGGCCCGCAGCACGGCCGCGGCCTGCATCGGCTTGTTGGAGGAGCGCGGGAAGACCGGCACCGTCGGATCGCCCAGGACCCGTTCCACGCTGCCGTCGGCGGCCAGCACGACCAGCGAGCCCCGATGGTGGCCCTCCACGAAGCCGGACCGTACGACCTCGGCCAGGACGGGGAGAGCGGGGGATATGACGGACGGTGCAGCGGTGGCAGCGCTGGAGGTCATGGTGGCCTTCCGGGGACGAGCGGGGCCCGCCCCCGGAAGGATCGCTTCAGGCGAGCAGGTCGTCTACTTGTGCTTCACCATCACGGTACCTGCGGGCGATCTCCGCGCTGCAATCGTCAGTGGTGCGTTGCAGCTGGTGACGGCGGCGGGAGACCTGTTGCTCGTAGCGGACCAGGCGCCCCATCGCGGTGTGCAGCTCCTCGTCCGTACGGGCGTCGAGATCGGACAGCTCGACCTCGGCGAGCGTCTCGGCGGCCAGCCGGCGGTACTCGTCGCTGCGGGGCGTGGTCAGCGTGACGTGCCGGGCGGAGGAGCGGTGCCGGGACGGAGTGTCGGCGAGGATCTCCGAGAGCCGGTCCACCACCGGTTTCTCCGGATCCAGCCGCCGGGCCAGCTCGGCCCGCAGGATGTCGATCCGGCCCTGGACGAGCCGGCGCACATAGCTGAGGTCGGCCTCGTCGCGCTGCGCGTCGCGGCGCAGCGTGCGCAGCTCCGGCAGCCGCAGGGTGCCCAGCTCGGGCTGCGGCCCGGCCGACAGTCCGTCCTCCAGACCGCGACCGGTTCGCTGAACGGGTGGCCGCATGGTGCTGGTGCTGGTACTGGCGCCGGTTCGTGTGACCGGTACGGCGCCGGGGGACTGCCCGGTTCCATAGGTACTCATGCTTGTGTCCATCCCCTCGACCGGTGCGTCGGCACACCGCCTCCCGAGCATGGTGCCACTTGGGTGGGGCCTATGTGGATGCTCTGTACCCGTTCAGCCCAAGATAGGTTGGTCTGTATGCGTGCAGTGATACAGCGGGTGGACGGCGCGAGCGTCACGGTGGCCGACGGCGCGGACGGGGCCGGCGGGCCCGAGGTGGTCGGCGAAATCGTCGGCGAAGGGCTGTGCGTGCTGGTGGGAGTCACCCACGGGGACACCGCGGAGAAGGCGGCGCAGCTCGCCCGCAAGCTCTGGTCGCTGCGCATCCTGGAGGGCGAGAAGTCCTGCTCCGATGTGAATGCACCACTTCTGGTGATTTCGCAGTTCACTCTCTACGGGGACGCCCGGAAGGGCCGCAGGCCCACGTGGAACGCGGCGGCGCCCGGCGAGGTCGCCGAACCGCTGGTCGACGAGGTGGTGAAGCAGCTGCGGGCGCTGGGCGCGCAGGTGGAGACGGGCCGGTTCGGGGCGGACATGCGGGTCTCGCTCACGAACCACGGCCCGTTCACCGTCGTCGTCGAGGTCTGAGCCTTCGAGGTCTGAACCGGGGCCCTACGGCTCGACGACCGTCTCCTGGGCCGCTGCGGTGTCCCCGGCGAGCAGCTCGGCGTCCACCGCGACGTTCCGCTTGACCAGGGCCAGCGCGATCGGCCCCAGCTCGTGGTGGCGGGCGGACGTGGTGATGAAGCCCAGCTGGCGCCCCTCGGCGCCGTCCGCGGCGAGCCGTACGGGGGTGCCGTGTCCGGGCAGCAGCACCTCGCTGCCGTCGAGGTGCAGGAAGACCAGCCGACGCGGCGGCTTGCCCAGGTTCTGCACCCGGGCCACGGTCTCCTGGCCGCGGTAGCAGCCCTTCTGGAGGTGTACGGCGGTGCCGATCCAGCCCAGCTCGTGCGGGATGGTGCGGTGGTCGGTCTCGAAGCCGAGGCGCGGGCGGTGCGCCTCCACGCGCAGCGCCTCGTACGCCAGGATGCCGGCGACCGGGCCGTGCGCCGCCGCGTACTCCTCCAGGTCGGCGCGCGGCAGGAACAGGTCCCGGCCGTACGCCGTCTCCCGTACCGTCACGCCATCCGGAACCTCCGCGATGGAGCCGGCCGGCAGGTAGACCACGGCGAAGTCCTCGGTGCGGTCGGCGACTTCGACCCGGTAGAAGAACTTCATGGACTCCAGGTAGGCGATGAGATCGCCCTGGGTGCCCGGTTCGGCGTGCATCCACACGGTCTCGCCGTCGTCGACGAGGTAGAGGGCGTGCTCGATGTGCCCGTTGGCGGTGAGGATCAGGGCCTCGGTGGCCTGGCCCGGGGCGAGTTCGCTGACGTGCTGGGTGAGCAGCAGGTGCAGCCAGGCCAGCCGGTCGCTGCCGGTGACCGTGACGACGGCGCGGTGCGAGAGGTCGACGAGGCCGGAACCGTCGGCGAGGGCGCGCTGCTCGCGGAACAGGTCCCCGTAGTGCGCGGCAACGCCTTCGTCGCGGCCTTCGGCGGGGACGGCGCCGGGCAGGGACAACAGGGGGCTCTTCATGCGACCAGCGTACGACGCGGTATGAGACGCGGTATGAACGGTACGACCGGAGAGAGGCCGCTGCCCTAGGCAGCGCCCTCGGGGTTCTCCGCCGCTTTCGCCGTGCACCCGGCGCAGCGGCCGAAGATCGCGAAGTGCTTCATGTCCGTCTCGAACCCGAAGCCGTCCCGGAGTTTCGCGGTGAACTCGGCGACGACGGCGACATCGGCCTCGATGACATCGGTGCAGTCGCGGCAGACCAGATGGATGTGGTGGTGACGGTCGGCCAGGTGGTACGTGGGCGCCCCGTGCCCCAGATGGGCATGGCTGACCAGCCCGAGCTCCTCCAGGAGTTCGAGCGTCCGGTAGACGGTGGAGATGTTCACGCCGGACGCGGTCCTGCGCACCTCGGAGAGGATGTCGTCGGGTGTCGCGTGTTCCAGCGTGTCGACGGCTTCCAGGACAAGCTGCCGCTGCGGCGTCAGCCGATAGCCGCGCTGCCGGAGATCGGTCTTCCAGTCGGTGCTCACCACACGCCCAGTGTAGGACCGGGTGAGCACCTGCCTGCGGACTGTTCGAGGACGGACTGCTCGAAGACGGGCTACTTGAAGAAGGCGATGCCGTCGTCCGGGAGGTCGCCGAGGCTCTTCGCCATCGCCTCGACCTCTTCGGGGGTGACGACCTTCTTCAGGTGCGCCGACATGTACGGGCGCAGCTCCACCTCGGGGGTGGCCTTCTCGCCGACCCACATCAGGTCGCTCTTCACATAACCGTACAGACGCTTGCCACCGCTGTACGGGCCGGAGGCCGCGGTGCGGGCCACCGCGTCGGTGACCAGGTCGATCTGCGGCTTCTTGTCGGCCAGCTCGCCGTACCAGATCTCGATGACGCCCTGGTCGCGGGACATGACGACCTCGACCTTGCGGTCCTTGTCGATGCGCCAGTAGCCGGACTCGGTCTCCAGCGGCCGGACCTTCTCGCCCTCGGCGTCGAGCACCCAGGTGTGCGAGACGTACTCCAGGAAGTCCCGGCCGTCGTGGCTGAAGGAGACCTCCTGGCCGAAGTTGCACTGCTCGGCGCCGGGGAAGTCGGAAACACCGGCGCCCGCCCAGTTGCCGAGGAGGAAGGCCAGCGGGACGAGGTCCGGGTGGAGGTCGGACGGAATCTCGATCATGAGCGGCTCAGACGATCTGTGAGGTGGGGGTGACTGCGGACGTGACACATCGGGTGCGAGGTGTCACGTTGTCGTGACGGGTACCCGCGCGGACGGAGGCTGCGCGCAGGGTCAGCGCTGACCCTGGTACAGCTTCTTCACGGTCAGCCCGGCGAAGGCGAGCACGCCGACGCAGACCAGGACCAGCAGGGCGGAGAAGAATGCCTCAAGCACGGGAACTCCTTGCAACGAGCGTTATGGCAGCAGTACGGGGCCGGGCCCCAGCCTAATGGGTTGGGGCCCGGCCCGCCGGTTCGGGGTTTGCCCGGGGACCGCCCGGGGGCAGGTCAGCCCAGCAGCTGGTTCTGCAGGATCACCGTCTGGTGGAACGGAACGCTCCGGGTGCTCTCCTCGCCCTTGCGGGACTGGACGACGAGGGCGAGCGTGTCCCCGGCCACCACGTAGCCGTGGCGGACCCGCGCCTCGCCGTACGGCTTCGCCTCGTCGTACGCGTAGGACGCGGTGCCCGCCACCTTGCCGGCGCCGCTCCAGCCCTCGTCGAGAACCGTCTCGGGCGCCCCGACGAGCGGCACCTCGGATCCGCTGCTGACGATCGAGTCCATGAAGGCCTGGGCGAAAGCCGTCGAGTTGAACCGGACGAGATAGATCCGGGTCGACGTGCCGTCCGGCATGGCCCAGCCGCGGGCGGCGACGTGGCGCGGAGCCGAGTCCTTCAGCGTCTGCGCGAGATCGGAGCGACTGCTCTTCGCGTACTCGGAGAGGTACTGCTCCGTGCTCACCCAGCCGCCGTCGAGCTTCTTGTCCACGACGGCCCCGGCCGGGGCGGGCAGCAGCAGACGCCGCAGGTCGGCATGGTGGATCTCGGCGACGTTGCCGTCGCTGTACGGGCGGGGCGAGCCGGCCGGGAGCGCGGGCAGGCTGAGTTCGGGATAGTCCCAACGGCCGTCGCTCTCGGTGGCCAGACCGGGCACGTCGGTGCGCTCCATCGAGGTGATACCGAAGGCCGTACCGGCTCCGAGCCCCCCGAGGACCAGCGCGGCCGCGGTCCACCGGGCGACGGCCCGCAGCACCCGCCGCGGCGGTTTCGGCGCCGGGGCCGGGGCCGGGAAGGGCTCGGGCGACTGCGCGGAGGTGGCCTCGGCGAGCACGGAGGGCTCGGCGGGCTCGGTTCCGTCGGGCGTCGCCGTCGTCTGCTCGGTCATATGTACTCCCCCGGGGACGCGATGTGGTCGAGCTGGTCCTTCAGGAGTTCGGCGACGGCCGACCGGTCGAACGGCTTGGTGCCGGACGCGGAGAGGCTGATACTCAGCTCGCCGTCGTACGCCAGGCAGTTCATCGACTGGATGGAGTCCTCGCCCTTGCGCAGGACGTAGCACCTGGCGTTCCTCGTATGCCCCTTGATCTTCGGCTCCGTGCGGAAGATGCCGATGGACTCGAAGAGGCCCGTCTTGAAGGCGTAGAAGTTCCGGACGGTCTTCTTGTCCTTCATCCGCATGATCTCGGTGCTGATCGCCAGGGTGTTGTCGCCCCCGGTGTAGGAACGGGTGGCGATGCCCTCGATACGGAGCTTGTCGATCCGCTTCTCGTGGGCCCGGCGCTCCTTGCCCGCCAGACCGCGGGCGTTCAGCTTCATGGCTGCGGTCGCCTTCTTGCCGCTCAGCTCGCCGTCGTTGCCCAGCTCCCCGTTGTCGGGGCCGAGCCGGTAGCCGGCTGGGACCGGGAGCAGCAGCTTGCTGAGCTCGGTGGAGACCCGGCCCCGGGCCACGTCACCCGCCGGGTCCTTGCCCGGCTTGTGCGCGGGCTCCTCCCAGAGGCGGGTCCGGGCGCTGCGGTCGGCGGCATCCACGGAGTTCTCGGTGTACACGGCCGCGCCCGCGACCGCGGCGGCCACCAGCACGGCGGGAAGTGCCATGAGAATCACCCGGCGTGGGCGGCCGGACGGAACGGTCCCGGGAACGCCACCGTTCTCGCCGGCGTTCTCGTCGCTCTCGTCGGGCGTGGTCGCCTGTGCGGTCACGTCGTTCACAGGCGCTCCAGCTGTCTCTCGGCCAACGTCCGGATGTCCTTCTTGCTGATCGGTGCGGTGTCGTAGATGTGGATGTCGGCCGCGATGTCACCCCGGTACACGGTGGCCCTGGCGTGGTAGGACGGCAGATAGCCCGGCTTCCGGTCGACCTCGTAGAGGTAGTAGCGGCCGTTGCCGCTGCCCTTGATCGCATCGCCGCTGTTGCCCGCGCCGTTCGCGGATCCGGGCATGTAGTCGAGCTGGCCCTCGGCGAAGTCCTGGGCCCCCTGGACGGTCCCCGAGCCGAACTGCACGAGATGGATCTCAGCGGTGCGGTACTGCCCGCGCTTCCAGGCGGCGGCCGCGATCCGGCGTACGTCGTACTCCAGGAAGTACTCGTACATGGAGCCCTCCTCCTTGTAGGAGGTGCGGGCGTAGACGTCCGGGTCCAGGTAGCCGTCGCTCAGGCCCGGCACCGAGTTGTCGTCGTCGCTCCAGCCCGCGGGCCTGTCCACGATCAGCTTGCGCAGGTCGCCGTCCGTCCTGACCCGGCGGTCCTGGGACGCGGGCAGCGGATCGGGGACCTTGCCCGGGGACAGTGCCTTCGCCGGGTACACCAGATCGGGCTGCGACAGGGCGGGCAGCGGGGTCGGGGCGCGTCCGGCCTGCACGTCGTAGCCCACGGCGGTGCCGCCCGCGATGCCGAGCACCGCGGCAGCGGCGAGAAGCAGCGCCGTACGCCCGCGCGGGCGCTTCGCGACGGGAGCGGCGACCGGTGGCGCCGACCCATCGGAAATAGTGTCTTTCGGTTCCAATCGGGATCCCCCCACGAGACCTGAGGCGCTGATTCCGTTATCCGCGCACACACCTGACCGCCGCCGGGGAGATGAGGTTGCCCGCTCTCCGATTACAGTTCGGCATATGCAGAAGAAGCTCGTGATCAAGGTGACCGCAGGTGCCGACTCCGCCGAGCGCTGCTCGCAGGCGTTCACGGTGGCCGCGGTCGCCGTCGCCAGCGGCGTGGAGGTCTCGCTCTGGCTGACCGGGGAGTCCTCGTGGTTCGCGCTGCCGGGGCGCGCCGCCGAGTTCGAACTGCCGCATGCCGCGCCGCTGCCCGACCTGATCGAGTCGATCCAGGCGGGTGGCCGGATCACCCTGTGCACGCAGTGCGCGGCCCGTCGTGACATCACCGAGCAGGACGTCCTGGAGGGCGTACGGATCGCCGGTGCCCAGGTCTTCGTCAGCGAGATCATGGCCGACGGCGTGGAGGCCCTCGTCTACTGACGCGAGAACGCCGGGGAGTGTCAGCGCCGCTTCTTGCCGTCGAGTTCGTCCCACCACTCGTCGGACTTCGGGTCGCCGGACGGGTCGTCCCACCAGCGGTCGTCCGGCCCCCGCCGGTTGGCGACCATGGCCGCGATGGGCGGGATCACCATCGCGACGAGGCACATCGCTATCGCGGCGGGCATCGACCACAGCCGGACAAAGGCCCAGGACGATACGAACAGGACGATGCAGCCGCCCATCATCAGGAAATAGCCGCGACGGCGTCGGGCGTACATATGTCCAGCGTAGGCCCGCCCCCGCCAGGTGGGGCAGGCGCCGGCCGGTGGGGCAAGCCCTGGTTCATGCCTGTACGGAATGGCTCGAAGGGCCGTACCCCGTTTCAGGAAGGCGTCCAACCCCCTGGGGTACGGCCCTTCGGCCGATCTTTGTCGCGGCGCGGGGCGCCCCAGAGCCTCTCGTTTGGATCATGCCGGGCTCGCGGGGGCCTGGCCTGATCCAAACGAAAGACCCTAGACGGCGATCGCGACCTCGGAGAGGCCACCGGTCTGCGCGACGACCGTGCGGTCGGCGCTGCCGCCGGGGACGAGGGCGCGCAGCGTCCACGTGCCCTCGGCCGCGTAGAAGCGGAACTGTCCGGTCGCCGAGGTCGGGACCTCGGCGGTGAACTCGCCGGTCGAGTCCAGCAGACGGACGTAGCCGGTGACGGGCTCGCCGTCGCGGGTCACGCTGCCCTGGATGGTGGTCTCACCGGGCTTGATGGTCGAAGCGTCGGGGCCTCCGGCCTTTGCTCCACACATGTGTTTCGTCCTTCTGGGTCGGGGGTCGTGCTGGTCCGGGTCGTGCGGAGTTACTTGTTGGCGCCGAGCTCGATCGGCACGCCCACGAGGGAGCCGTACTCGGTCCACGAACCGTCGTAGTTCTTGACGTTCTCCTGGCCGAGCAGCTCGTGCAGCACGAACCAGGTGAGCGCGGAGCGCTCACCGATGCGGCAGTACGCGATGGTGTCCTTCGCCAGGTCGACCTGCTCGGCCTCGTACAGGGCCTTGAGCTCGTCGTCCGACTTGAAGGTGCCGTCGTCGTTGGCGTTCTTCGACCACGGGATGTTGCGGGCGCTCGGCACGTGGCCGGGGCGCTGGGACTGCTCCTGCGGGAGGTGCGCCGGGGCGAGCAGCTTGCCGCTGAACTCGTCGGGCGAACGCACGTCGACCAGGTTCTGGCTGCCGATCGCCTTCACGACGTCGTCGCGGTAGGCGCGGATCGACTCGTCCTGCGGCTGGGCCTTGTACTCGGTGGCCGGGCGGGACGGGATGTCGTCGCCGTCGACCAGGTCGCGGGAGTCGAGCTCCCACTTCTTGCGGCCGCCGTCGAGCAGGCGGACGTCCTGGTGGCCGTAGAGCTTGAAGTACCAGAACGCGTAGGACGCGAACCAGTTGTTGTTGCCGCCGTACAGGACGACCGTGGTGTCGTTGCCGATGCCCTTCTCGGACAGCAGCTTCTCGAACCCGGCCTGGTCGATGAAGTCACGACGGACCGGGTCCTGGAGGTCCTTGGTCCAGTCGATCCGGATCGCGTTCTTGATGTGGTTCTTCTCGTACGCCGAGGTGTCCTCGTCGACCTCTACGAGAGCGACCTTTGGGTCGTCGATGTGGGCCTCGACCCAGTCGGCGTCTACCAGGACGTCACTGCGGCTCATTCTGTTCTCCTCCGGGGCAGTCTGCGGCGAGATGATGCGAGACGGTGCGAGATGCGGGTGTACGGCGGCGCGGCGTGCGGCACACATACAACGGCGATCGGGATGGGCCCTGACTTCGGTCGAAGAGCCGGGGAATGCAGGGTGCCGAAGGCTCCCGCTCAGACAGTGCGACAGAGCATGGCGGCGACGCGGCACAGGTCCACTGCCCGCCGCTTCGTGAGATCCGCCCGTCCCCGCTGCGGGAGACCGCCAATAGAGCACTGCATGGCACCGATCGTAGGGATGTATCGACGGCCATGTCACCGCTGTTTCATATTTTGATACGCGATCGTCCGCGATGTGGAACGGGGTCGAGAGTGGAGCGGCCCTCGCACCGCTCCCGCATCGCCGTCGGGTCTTGGTCATCTACGGATCGGACAGGGGCGTCTCAGCATGTGGCGCACTGCTGCGCATCCGGGCGTGCGGGAGCGCCGGGCCGGACAGGGAGGGCGACACGCGGCCCGGGCGGGGCGGGCTCCGGGCCCGAGCCCTGGCCAGGGCCTCTCGTGTGGATCATGCCGGGCTCGCGGGGCCTGGCACGCACCAGGTCCCGCTCCCTGATCCGGCCTGATCCAAACGACGCCCTAGCCGGCGAGCTGTACGTCCGTGCCGGTGACCGAGATCTCCAGGCCGTCCGCGGTCGGCTGGATCTTCTGGAGCTTCAGGCCGCTCGGCAGGCCGCCGACCTCGCGGTCGAAGTCGGTCTTCTTGCGCACCAGCCCTTCCAGTCCGGGGATGTCCTCACCCGGTACCTGGTCCGCACGCACCCGGACGGTGTGGCCGTCGACCAGGGTGACGGTGGAGAGCACGCTGCGCGAGATCGGGCGGCCGAGGACGTCGACCGTGCCGGTCACCTTCACCTTGTTCTTGCCGCCGTACTCGACGACGACGCCGTCGCTGGCAGCCTTGGTGAGGTCCTCGTACGAGATGACGGCGGTGCCCGTGGCGCGGGCGGCGGTGGCGCTGGAGTAGCCCTCGGACAGCTTCACCTCGTGCAGCGCGGCGTCCATCCGGCTGATCCGGAGCCTGCGGCCGTTGGCGTCGGTCTCGATGCCGGTGATCTCCACGTCGACCTCGTCGAGCTGATCCCCGGCGACCTGCGTCAGGAACGGGAATCCCTTGATGGAGACGTCCGCCGAACCGATCGTGGCACCGGTGACCTGGATCCGTCCCTCGACCTCCGACTCGGCGAAGTACACCGCTGCCCGGTCCACGGCGACGAAGATCCCGCCCAGAACCACCACGATGACCAGCAGTATTCGCAGTGCACGCATGCCCGCTCTTCCCCCCACCCTGCTATCCGGCCGGACCCCTGGCGCCCCGCACGTCCATCGGACATGCACGGCGCCCCGGGTGATCGACGAGCGGGCACCCCTCTTCGGTTCCCGGGGCGGCCCGGTCCGGCGCTACGAGAGCGCGCGGCCGAGCAGGTACACGGCGGGCGCGGCGGCGGTGAGCGGCAGCGCCACACCGGCAGTCATGTGGACGAAGCGCGACGGATAGTCGTAGCTCGCCACCCGCAGCCCGATCAGGGCGCAGACTCCCGCCGCGAGGCCGAGCAGCGCACCCTTCGCGCCCAGGTCGGTCAGGAGCCCGGCCACGGCGCCACCGCCCGCGGCGGCCGGCAGCGCCACCACGACCGAGGCCGGTCCGGGCAGCGGCAGCGCGCGGACGAGCGCGGCGACCGCGACGGCCACCGCGCCCACCGTCACCGCGTCCGGGACCGCCGCGAGGTGTCCGGCGGCCAGGACCGAGAGCGCGGCCGAGGCGACGGTGGCCATCAGGCCCTGCATCCGCTCGTCGGCGCTCGCGTGACTGCGCAGCTGGAGGACCACGGTGAGCAGCACCCAGACGCCGAGGGTGCCGAGGATCGCGGCCGGTCCGTTCTCCCGGCCCGCGGCGAGCAGCGCGATGTCGGCGACCAGGCCGCCCGCGAACGCGAGCGCGATGCCCTGCCGGGCCGGCCACATGCCGTTGAGCCGGAACCAGCCGGCCGCGGTCACGGCCTGGAGCAGCACCAGCGGTACGACCAGGGCGTACTGCCCGATCGCGGCGCCCAGGGCGAGCAGCAGCCCCAGACCGGCGGTGAGCGCGGCCGGCTGCATGCCCGGCGCGATGATGGGCGAGCGGCCCTCGGCGCGGGCTCGCTGGGCATCGGTGACGCGGCTGTTGCCCAGGGTGGTGGGGGCGCTGTAGCCGGCCGCGTCGTGCCCGGCGGCGGGAGCGGAAGCGGGCGCGGAAGCGGGAGCGGCTTCGGCCGGTGCCTCGGGCGGGAGCGGATGCCCGCCCGTGGCGCCCAGCGGCGGCAGATAGGTGGTCTCGGCGGCGGCCGGAGCAGGCTGCTGAACGGGCTCCTGCACAGGCTGCGTCGGCTGGGCGGACTGGATCACCGGCTGGTACTGGGTGTCCCAGGTCTGGCCCTCCCACGTCTGCGCGACGCCGGGGTCCTGCGGACCGTGCGCGGCGGGTGCGGCGGGCTCCTGCGGATACCCGGCCGGCCACGCCTGCTGCCCGGGGTTCGCCTGGGGCGCCTGGTTCGAGTCGTAATGGCCCTGCGGCTGCGCCTGCCCGCCGTACGACTGCTGCGCACCGTAGGAGTGGTGGCCGTAGCCCTGATCACCGTACGACTGACCGCCGTACGCCTGATCACCATAGGACTGACCGCCGTACGACTGATCGCCGTAGGACTGACCGCCGTACCCCTGGTCACCGTAGGACTGACCGCCGTACGACTGCGGCTGTGGGTGCCGGCCGTGCGACGGGTCGTGGCCGGGGACGTGCCCCTGGTCCTGTCCGTACGGATGCTGCTGATCGTTGCTGCTCATGTTCTGCGGTTCACCCTCCTGCGAACGGCGGGAGCACCTCGACCGTGCCGCCCTCGGCAAGGCGTACGGTCTCATGGCCGCGGGTGCCCACGGGGTCACCGTCGATGAGGAACGAGCACCTTTGAAGCACTCGGGTGAGCTCTCCGGGGTGCCGTTCACGCACCGCGTCGAGCGCCTCGGCGAGGGTCGCAGCCGTGTACGGCTCCTCCGCGGTCCCGGCCGCGGCCTTGGCGGCGGCCCAGTAGCGGATGATTACCGCAGGCATGGCGCCACTCCTCTCGTCTCTCGTCAGCTGTCCATCATCGGTCACGGCGCCACCGCCCAGTCGGCGATGCGGGTGAGCAAGGTCTCGTCCGCGGCGTTCTCCGCGTGCCCCATCCCGCGTTCCAGCCACAGTTCCGCGCCGTCACCCGCCGCGTCGGCCAGCGAGCGCGGGTGGTCCAGCGGAAAGTACGGGTCCTGGTCGCCGTGCACGATCAGCAGCGGCGCCGGGGCGATCAGGGCGGCGGCCTCGACCGGCGGGAGCGGCACGGGGTCCCATTCCTCGCGGTCGATCCGGGTGTGCAGGCCGTAGCGGCCGACCAGTCGGCCCAGCGGCCGGGTGACCACCCAGTGCAGCCGGCGCATCGGGGCCGTGCCCCGGTAGTACCAGCGGGCGGGGGCGCTCACGGCCACCACCGCATCCGCATGCGCCTCCGCGCGCGCTCCGGTGCGCCCCCCGCGCTCCAGGACCTCACCGGCTCCCGCGTCGCCGTCCGGCCGGCCCGCGTACAGCGCGCCGTGCCGCAGCACCACCGAACCGCCCATCGAGAACCCGACGGTCACCACCCGGCGGTGTCCGAGCGACCGCGCCCACTCCACCGCCGCCGCCAGGTCCAGCACCTCGCGGTCACCCACCGTCGACCGCCCGCCGGAGCCGCCGTGCCCCCGGAACGAGAAGGTGACCACGGCCGCACGCCCGGCGAACACCTCGGCGGCACGCCGCACCGCGGGCCGGTCCACCGAACCGGTGAAGCCGTGCGCGAGCACGATCGCAGTACCGTCGAAGGATGATTGCGCACCGGCCCCGGCACCTGCCGTGCACGGCTCGTACACCGCCTCGATACGCACCCCGTCTTCGGCACGCAATGTGGTGCGCAGGGGACCGGGCGTGATCGAGGGAACAGCGGAACTCCGAATTCCCCCCTCGGACACAGAACTCATGTGGGCTATTGTGCTGGGAAGAGGATCCGGGCAGAGCAGCCCCCGGGTCCTTTTGTGCTTTTCAGGCGTTGTTACGGCGACGTTTCCACAAGCTCAGCGGCCCCGGGGCGCGGGACCGCAGCCGTGGGACCAGCACGAAAACGTACGAAGAAGTGCCGCATACTCCCCCGGGCCCGGCCCGGGAGTGCCCCTCTCGCAGGGAACGAGGAGGACCGACGTAATGGGCGAGCGAACCGTGCACGATCATCGACCGACGACCCAGGCAGGTGGGCGGCGATGAGTTCACTGCTGCTCCTGACGAATGCCCTTCAACCGTCGACGGAGGTGCTCCCCGCCCTCGGACTCCTGCTCCACAGCGTGCGGGTGGCGCCGGCCGAAGGCCCCGCTCTCGTCGACACCCCCGGTGCCGACGTCATCCTGATCGACGGCCGCCGCGACCTCCCCCAGGTGCGGTCGCTGTGCCAGCTGCTGCGGTCCACCGGACCGGGCTGTCCGCTGATCCTCGTCGTGACGGAGGGCGGCCTCGCGGCCGTCACCGCCGACTGGGGCATCGACGACGTGCTGCTGGACACGGCGGGACCGGCCGAGGTGGAGGCCCGGCTGCGGCTGGCCACCGGACGGCAGCAGATCAGCTCCGACGACTCCCCGATGGAGATCCGCAACGGCGACCTCTCGGTCGACGAGGCCACGTACAGCGCGAAGCTGAAGGGCCGGGTCCTGGACCTGACCTTCAAGGAATTCGAACTGCTCAAGTACCTGGCGCAGCACCCGGGACGGGTCTTCACCCGCGCCCAGCTGCTCCAGGAGGTCTGGGGATACGACTACTTCGGCGGCACGCGGACGGTCGACGTCCATGTGCGGCGGCTGCGCGCCAAGCTCGGCCCCGAGCACGAGTCGCTGATCGGCACGGTCCGCAATGTCGGCTACCGCTTCGTGGTGCCCGAGAAGGTGGAGCGCGCAGCCGAGGAGGCCAAGGACCGGGCCGCGACGAAGGCGGCCGCAGAACCCCAGACCCGTTCGGAGCAGTCGCGGGCTGCCGCGATGAGGGAAGAAGCCCCGGTCCGGCCTGCCGGGAGGTAGGTATATCCGCGTAGACTGCCGCGCGTGGCCAAGGTGACGCGGGACGATGTGGCGAGACTGGCGGGGACGTCGACCGCGGTCGTCAGCTACGTCATCAACAACGGACCGAGGCCGGTCGCCCCGGCCACGCGCGAGCGGGTGCTCGCCGCGATCAAGGAGCTGGGCTACCGGCCGGACCGGGTTGCCCAGGCGATGGCGTCGCGGCGGACCGATCTCATAGGGATGATCGTGCCGGACGCCCGGCAGCCGTTCTTCGCCGAGATGGCGCACGCGGTCGAACAGGCCGCCGCCGAGCGCGGGAAAATGGTGCTCGTCGGCAACTCCGACTACCGCGACGAGCGCGAGGTCCACTATCTGCGGGCCTTCCTCGGCATGCGGGTCTCCGGCCTGATCCTGGTCAGCCAGGGCCCCAGTGAGCGGGCGGCGGCCGAGATAGAGGCGTGGGACGCGCGGGTCGTGCTGCTGCACGAGCGGCCGGAGGCGATCGACGACGTCGCGGTCGTCACCGACGACGTCGGCGGCGCCCAGCTCGCCACCCGGCACCTGCTGGAGCACGGCAACGAGTACGTGGCGTGTCTGGGCGGCGTGGAGTCCACCCCGGCGGTCGGTGATCCGGTCGCCGACCACGTCGAGGGCTGGCGCCGGGCGATGCACGAGTCGGGGCGCTCGACGGAGGGCCGGCTCTTCCAGGCCCCGTACAACCGTTACGACGCCTATCAGGTGGCGCTGAAGCTGCTCGCCGGGCCGGACCGGCCGCCGGCGATCTTCTGCTCGACGGACGACCAGGCGATCGGGGTGCTGCGGGCCGCGCGCGAGCTGCGCATCGACGTGCCCGGGGAGCTCGCGGTGGCGGGCTTCGACGACGTGAAGGAAGCCGGGCTGACCGATCCGCCGCTGACGACGGTCTCCTCCGACCGCCCGGCGATGGCGCGGGCCGCGGTGGATCTGGTGCTCGACGACTCGTTGCGGGTGTCGGGTTCGCGGCGGGAGCGGCTGAAGCAGTTCCCGTCGGCCCTGGTGGTCCGGCGCTCGTGCGGCTGCGGGGAGCCGACGGTTCAGTAGCGGAAGGCCGGACAGCAGGGCGGCCCCTGGGCGGTCCGTCGCAGGACCGGCCCCCGGGCGGGCCGTTCCCTGTCCGGCCAGGGCCGCGCTCCTCATCGGGCCGGGGTCGCGCCCCCACCGCACCGGGACCGCCTCCTTGTACCGGGGCCGCCTCCTTATATCGGGCATACGAGCTTCTGCCGGGCTTCTCAGCGCGTGCTCAGGCTTCTCTCATCTTCGCCCGACACGCTCATATGCATGACAGAGAGCCAGCGCCCGAGCGGCGAGTACCCGATGTACCCCTCGTACGGCAACGGCGACGCGGCCTACCCGCCGCCGCCGTCATACCAGCCCGCGCAGCCATTCGCGACGGGCCCCGGAACCACCGTGTGGCCCAGCGGGAACGGCGGCAGCGACGGCAACGGGGGCAACGGCGTCGGCGGACCGGACTTCCCGCCACCCGCACCCCAGGAACCGGCCGCGCCCCGGAACCGGGCCAGGCGGCCGGTCGCCCTCCTCGCGGCCGTGGCGATCGCGGCGGCGATCGTCGGCGGCGGCACCGCCACCGTCGTCGAGCAGCTCACCGGCAACAGCTCGAACAGCGCGAGCAGCGTCATCCCCGGCACCACCGTCTCGCAGAGCAGCAAGGGCACCGTCTCCGGTGTCGCCGAGGCCGTCTCGCCGATGATCGTCGAGATCAACGCGACCTCGACGGCGGGTGAGTCCACCGGCTCCGGCGTGGTCATCACGTCCGACGGCGAGGTCGTCACCAACAACCACGTCATCTCCGGCGCCTCGTCGATCAAGGTGACGCTCAGCACCGGCAAGACGTACACCGCCGATGTCGTCGGCACCGACCCCGACAAGGACCTCGCGCTGATCAAGCTCCGGGGCGCGAGCGGGCTGAAGACGGCCACGCTGGGCGACTCCTCGCAGGTCGCGGTCGGCGACCAGGTCGTGGCGATCGGCTCGCCCGAGGGCCTCACCGGCACCGTCACCAGCGGCATCGTCTCCGCCCTCGACCGCGATGTCACCGTCGCCAAGGAGGACGGCAGCGGCCAGGGCCGGGGCGGACAGAGCGGCGGCGAGCAGTGGCCGTTCGAGTTCGGCGGCCGGCAGTTCAACGGCGACACCGGTGAATCCACCACCACGTACAAGGCCATCCAGACCGACGCCTCGCTCAACCCCGGCAACTCCGGCGGCGCACTCATCAACATGAACGGCGAGATCATCGGCATCAACTCCGCGATGTACTCGGCGAGTTCGTCCGGATCCAGCAGTTCGAGCGCCGGCAGCGTGGGCCTCGGCTTCGCCATCCCGGTCAACACGCTCAAGGCCGACCTCGACACCCTGCGGGCCGGCAACAGCTCCTGAGACTCCTGAAGCCCCCGAGGAGACCGAAACATGCACCGCCCCTCACACCCCGCCCACACCCCCACCGGTCCGGCCGACCTGGCCCTGCCCCTCGCACTGCTCGCGACACTCGCGACGACCTCCGGGGCGGGCCGCGCCCCGGAGGTCCGTGCCGCCGCCGCCCGCAAGCGCCGGGCCGCACGACGACGCGCCACGGCCGTGCGAGGCTGAGAGCACCACGCCCCGGAACGCCCGGGGACGCACGGCACGAGAAGAGGACGACGAGCGATGAGCCCCGCCGAAGACGATCCGCAGCGCATCCTGATCGTCGACGACGAGCCCGCCGTGCGCGAGGCCCTGCAGCGCAGCCTCGCGTTCGAGGGCTACGGCACCGAGGTGGCCGCCGACGGCCTCGACGCCCTCGCCAAGGCGGATTCGTACGCCCCCGACCTCATCGTCCTCGACATCCAGATGCCCCGGATGGACGGCCTGACCGCCGCCAGGCGGCTCCGTTCCACGGGCACCACCACCCCGATCCTGATGCTCACCGCCCGCGACACCGTCGGCGACCGGGTCACCGGTCTCGACGCGGGCGCCGACGACTACCTGGTCAAGCCCTTCGAGCTGGACGAGCTGTTCGCCCGCATCCGGGCCCTGCTGCGCCGCAGCTCGTACGCGGCCTCGGCGGGCGGCGCGGTCCCCGCCGACGACGAGCTGGCCTTCGCGGACCTGCGGATGAACCTCGCCACCCGCGAGGTCACCCGGGGCACCCGCCGGGTCGAGCTGACCCGTACCGAGTTCACCCTGCTGGAGATGTTCCTGGCCCACCCGCGCCAGGTGCTGACCCGCGAGCAGATCCTCAAGGCGGTGTGGGGCTTCGACTTCGAGCCGAGCTCCAACTCCCTGGACGTGTACGTGATGTACCTGCGCCGGAAGACTGAGGCGGGCGGCGAGCCGCGCCTCGTGCACACGGTGCGGGGTGTCGGCTACGCGCTCCGCTCCGGCGGCGGTGACGGATGACCGGCATCCTGCATCGGCTCCGCGCCCTGCCGCTGCGCTCCCGGCTCGCGCTGCTGGTGGCGACGGCGGTGGCTGCGGCCGTCGCGGTGGTGGCGGCGGCCTGCTGGTTCGTGACAAAGGTGCAGCTGGAGAGCCAGCTGGATTCCTCGCTGCGCAATGTCTCGGTCAGCGACGAGTACGTGCAGAAGCTGTTCATCGCCTGCACCCTTCCCGACCGGGCGACCGTCCCGCCGATCAAGGGGACGTACACCGTGCAGCTCGTCACCGTGTCCGGGAGCACCTGCACCTCCGCCGGGGCCTCGCCGATCGGCGTGACGGCCGCCGACATCGCCGTGGCCGCCGGTGTGCGGGACAACGCCCTGCACACGGCCAGCACGAAGAGTGGCAAGAGGATGCGCGTGTACACAGACGCGTACGCACCCCACAACCCGGCGCCCGGCCTGGCCCCGGGAAGCTTCGCGGTCTCCGTCGCCCGTCCGATGAGCGAGATCGACGCCCCGCTCTCCACCCTCGCCTGGATGCTCCTGGCCGTCTCCGGCATCGGCGTCATCGGCGCGGGCGCGGCCGGCCTCTGGATCGCCCGCACCGGGCTGCGCCCCGTGGACGAGCTCACCCGGGCCGTCGAGCACGTCGCCCGCACCGAGGACCTCACTGTCCGCATCCCGGCCGAGGGCGAGGACGAGATCGCCCGGCTGTCCCGCTCCTTCAACTCGATGACCGCGTCCCTGGCCACCTCCCGCGACCGCCAGGCCCAGCTGATCGCGGACGCCGGCCACGAGCTGCGCACTCCCCTGACGTCCCTGCGCACCAACGTCGAGCTCCTCGCTCGCAGCGACGACACCGGCCGGGCCATCCCGCCCGACGACCGCAAGGCCCTGATGAAGTCGGTCAAGGCCCAGATGACCGAGCTGGCCTCGCTCATCGGCGACCTCCAGGAACTGGCCCGCCCCGACGCCCCCGCCCCCGGCCCGCTCCAGGTCGTCGCGCTGCACGACATCGCGGACACCGCACTGGAACGCGCCCGGCTGCGCGGACCCGAGCTGACCATCAGGGCCGACCTGACCCCTTGGTACGTACGGGCCGAGCCCGCCGCGCTGGAGCGGGCGGTGGTCAACGTCCTGGACAACGCGGTCAAGTTCAGCCCGCCCCGCGGCACGATCGAGATCGCCCTGCGCGACGGCGAGCTGACCGTGCGGGACCAGGGCCCCGGCATCCCCGCCGACGAACTCCCCCACGTCTTCGAACGCTTCTGGCGCTCCCCGTCCGCCCGCCAGCTCCCCGGCTCGGGCCTGGGCCTGTCGATCGTCGCCCGCACGGTCCAGCAGTCGGGCGGCGAGGTCACCCTGCGCCCGGCGGTGGAGGGTCCGGGCACGATCGCCTCGATCCGCCTGCCGGGGGCACCGCAGCCGCCGCCGGGGCTGTGAGCACGGGCGGTCCGGGTACCGCGCGGAGTCAGAGACGGCGCCGGAACTCGGCAGCGAACTGCGGAGCGCCTCCCGCGTCCAGCCTGTCCAGCAGCCCGTGCAGGTCGCGGGGCTCCTTCCGGTAGGAGCCCACCTGCGTACGCAGGACGGAGTTCATCTCCACCGGGGCGAGATCGAGCATGTCCAGCAGGAAGTCGTCGGGGCGCATTACCTCGATCTCGTACGGATCCGACGCCTCGGCCGGGAAGTCCTTCACATTCAGCGTGACGACGGCATGCGCCTGTCCCCGGACCGCCGCCGCCAGCACATGCCGGTCCTTGGGGTCGTTCGCCATGGCAGGTATGAGCGCCTCGTATCCCGACACGAGACTGTCGGGAAACGTGCCCGCCATGACTTCGACGATTCCCTTGGCCTTCAAGGCCCCGATCCGCTCGCCGACATTCCTGGTCAGCTCATCCAGGATGTCGGTGGACCAGAGCGGCTCATAGAGCTCGGCCTCGGCAAGGTTCAGCAATGTGTCCCTGAGGTAGTTCGGGAAAAGAACACAGGTGTCCAGGACGACGCGCTGCACATCGCTCCAGTCGACTCGGGCGGATTCAGCTGATCAGTTGTCGTAGAGACCGGCGTCCTCGGTCAGTCCGACCAGTTCGTCCAGTCCTCGGCGACGCTGCGAGCGCCTCTTCTCCTTGTAGTCGAGAACGTCCGCCAGCAGCACTCTGCGGTGTCTTCCGGGCCGCGAGAAGGGGATCCCGCCCTCATCCAGGATTTTGACGAACGTCGGCCGGCTGACTCCCAGGAGGTCGGCAGCCTCTTGCGTCGTCAGTGTGGTGTTCACCGGTGCGACCGTCACGGCCTTGCCCTCCGACAGGGCCCGCACCACCACCATCAGCGCCTCGTAGACCTCCGGGGGCAGCGTGCGCGTGGCGCCGTCGGGGCCGCGCAGCATGGCCGGCTCCACAGCTTGTGGGGTCCGGTCCAGGAAGGCGCAGAGCTCAGCGATCTCCGCGCGGTGCTCGGGCAGGAGAGTGCGGTCTTCGGTAGTGCCGTGCATAGCTCTGTCTCCTTTGAGAGTAGAACCAGCATCGCACAATTCGAAAGAAACGCAAGCCCTGATTCGGGCCCGCTCACCGGCCGACCGAGCGCCAGATGTGGTGCGGAACCGTCCGCGCGGCTTCTTCCATGTCGATGTCCCCGACGGAGAGCCAGCGGCGCACAATGCCCGTCACCGGGCCCAGGATCAGCGACTCCAGTACGGGCAGGGGGAGGTCGACAAGCTGCCCGGACGCCTGATGGGCGTGCAGCCAGGCCGCGATCGGGGCCAGCCGGGCTTCCTGGGCGCCCCGGAGCCGGCGGGCGTGTACCGCGATCTCGCGGTCCGCGGTGACGGAGTGCATGAGCCGTGCCGCGTCCGGGTGGAGCTGGGCGAAGCGGAAGTAGGCCCGCACCACGGCGTGGACGCCGGAACGGGCGTCGTCCGTCTGCTCCAGCGCCTTGCCCAGATCGTCGAGGAGCCGGCCCAGCCAGGACTGCGCGAGCGCGAGCGCCACTCCTTGGAGGCTGCCGAAGTGGTGGTAGATGCTTCCCGCGCTGACCCCGCTGGCCGAGGTGATCGCGGAGAGCGTGAGGCCGGATTCGCCCTCCGCCACATAGATGTCGAGTGCGCAGTCGAGCACCTGGGCGGCAGTGGCCTCACCACGTTGTTGCTTCGGGCTCATCGATGCCGTCCTCGTTCCCGGAACCGCAGGTCCCTCGTGGAGTGTCTCCGGGAACAGCGTAGTGAAGCTTCTGGAATTCTTTCCGGAAGTAGCTCCAATAGCTGCGTGTCGTACCTCAGACTGAACACCGACTGCTTCAAGTCGCAGCAGAGCAAGCGGACTTCGGATGACTGAGACGGTCCCACGGGCTGCGGCGCGGGACACGCGGGGGAGCGCTCGAACATGACCAGCGTGCACAACGACGATCACGAGAGCAGCGAGGACAACATCGACGGCGGCATCAAGCCGCTGACCGCGAACGACCCGGCCCGCATCGGGCCCTATCTGTTGCTCGGCAGGCTCGGAGCGGGCGGTATGGGCCGGGTCTACCTCGCCCGTTCCGAGGGCGGCCGCACGGTCGCGGTCAAGGTGGTGCACGCGGAGCACGTCGCGGATCCCCAGTTCAGGGCCCGTTTCCGCCGCGAGGTCGACGCGGCGAGGCGGGTGGGCGAGCACTACACCGCGCCCGTGCTGGACGCGGCCCCCGACGAGGAGTACCCCTGGGTGGCCACCGGCTACGTACCGGGGCTCTCACTCGAACAGATCGTGCGGGGCCACGGCGCGCTCCCCACCGAATCCGTGCTCGCTCTCGCAGACGGGCTGCTGCGGGCACTCAAGGACATCCACGCGGCCGGCATCGTCCACCGCGACCTCAAGCCCTCGAACGTGATGCTCACGGTCGAGGGCCCCAAGGTCATCGACTTCGGCATCGCCCGCGCCGTCGAGACCTCGGTCGAATCCCTGCTCACCAGCACGGGGATGGTGATCGGGTCACCGGGCTTCATGTCCCCGGAGCAGATCCTCGGCGAGAGCGCGAGTCCGAAGAGCGATGTGTTCACGCTCGGGACCGTACTGACCTACGCGGCGACCGGCACGCTCCCGTTCGGCCACGGGGTGAGCAACCAGCACGCGGTGATGTACCACATAGTCGAGGCCGTCCCCGACCTCAAGAGGGTGCGCGACGAGGGCCTGCGCACCCTCATCAGCCGCCTCCTGACCAAGTCGGCCGACGAACGCCCCTCCGTGGACGAGCTGTTGGCCGATTCCGACGGTCATCGCCTGGCCCCGCCGACGGCGTCGTGGCTGCCGGCGGAGGTGGTGGGCCACCTCGCACGGCAGTCGGCGCAGCTCCTGGACGCGGAGGCGGCGCCGGTACGGCAGGAGCGCGTGGACCGCAGCACGGTCGGCCTCCGGGCGGCCGGGCCCGCTCCCGAGGTCGTCCCCGAGGCGGTTCTCGTCGGCGGGACGACCGAGCCGAAGCGCAAGCGGGAGGAGCGGCGGCGCAGGTGGGTCGTGTCCGTCCCCGTGGTTGTGGTCCTGGCCGGGGGCGGCGGCACGGTGGCCGTGCTCCAGCCGTTCAGCAGCGACAGCGGAAACCACGCGTCCGCACCGTCCGCCGGCGCGACGAGCATGGCCTCCCCCACGTCGCCGTCGTCATCGTCGTCGTCATCGCCGGAGGGCGCCCCCTCGAAGGCGAAGAAGAGCCCCGGCTCCTCCGGCGACAAGAACAAGCCGGGCGACGACGGCAAGGACGGCCGGGACGGAGAGGACGGCCGGAACGCCCAGGCCCCGGGCGGAAGTTCGGGGTCCTCCGGCGCGGGCGACACGTCGTCTACAGGCGGGACCTCGTCCGGCGGCTCGTCCAGCAGCTCGTCCGGTGGCGGCGGATCGTCGTCGACAGGCGGCACCAGCACGTCGGGCGGCGGGGGTTCGAGCGGCACGTCGGGATCCACCGGCGGCTCGGGCGGCGGGACCTCGGTCCCCTCGAAGTTCGTGGGCACCTGGAAGTACGGCGACATGTACAACTCCGGACAGCCGAACACCATCACCATCTCCCGCGCCGGTGTGGTGCACCTGTCCGACTACCTCTACAACCAGTGCCCGTACGAGGGGAAGGTGACCTCCACGGCGAGTGGCGGCAGCCGTATCAACGTCGGCACCGCCAAGCTCGTCGGCCCCAGCGTCCCCTACTGCTACCCGAGTCTCGACCCGTCGTACTTCGTCGTCAACGGCAGCGGCATCAAGTTCTACGTGAACTCCGCCGGCGCCGGCTACTACTACAAACGGGCCTGAGACCGGCGGCCGGGAGGCCACGACCAGGCGACGGCAGGGCCCCGCGACGGGGCCGCCCGCGCCTCTCAGACACCCGGATTGTGCCGGATCAGCGATTCCACCAGGCCCGACCGGGTGGCGGGGAAATCAAGCGGGACGATCCCCAGCCCGGTCCAGCCCGCCGCCTCGGAGCCGTCCAGGAACGACTGCACCTGCGGGTTGAGCCGGTCCGCGTTCCAGCGCGGCGGCATCAGGGCGGCGGTGCTGACGTAGTTCATGTACAGCTTCCCGGGCTGCTGGGCGGCCTTGCGGAACTGGGCCTCGATCTTGGAGTACTTGGCGAACGGCTCCGCCATGTAGTCGTCCTGGATGTCGAAGAGCGCCGAGTCGGCGTACCGGACACCGGGCAGCCCGCCGTTGTCGGCCAGCAGCACGACCTTGCCGCGCGCCTGACCCAGCGAGGGCAGCGCCGGATCGATGCGGAACAGCGGCCGCCAGCCCCGGTTGTCTAGGTAGTCGTCGAAAACCGCCCGGAACGTCGCGTCGCTCTCCTCCGAGTACTCCTGCTTGACCCGCATCAGCACCGTCTCGGTGGGGCGAGCCGCCAGGAAGTCCCAGCAGGCGCCCAGCACATCGCCGAACATCAGGTTCTGGTACGAGGCCCCGTGATGGATCGCGAACGAGCCACCGGTGACCCGGCACCGTACGTCCAGGAAACGGATGCCGCTGCTCAACTGCTCGGCGATCGTGGTGTTCTGGCACTCGGTCCAGGGTCCGCCGTAGCGGGCGCCGGAGTCGTGCGAGCCGGGGATCGTGAGGCGCTGCAGCCCGGTGGCGTCGGGGACGGCGCCCATCCAGTCCTGGGTGCCGAGGACTTGGCGGCCGGCGGCACCTGCGGTTCCCCCGCCGATCAGGACGGTGGCGGTGGCGGCGAGTGCGCCGGCCAGGAAGTTTCGGCGAGTGGCGGTGTACGGGCTCATGCGGGAAGTGCCTCCGTCTGCCGTGGGGGCCTGGGGCCTGGGGCCCAGGGGGTCAGCCGTCAGAGTATGACGGGTGCACGTCACTACCGGAACAGGCTGCACACCACCACAGGAACAGGGTGCACATCACTCCGGGAACAGGGTGAACGGCACTGCAGAACAGGCTGCACGGCACACGTCACGGTGCCGCCGCGGTGCCGGTCAGCAGGTCCAGCCCCAGCGGGGTGCAGGAATGCCGGACCGCCTTGCCCTCGCGTTGCGTGACGATCAGACGCGCGTCCCGGAGGGCCTTCGTGTGTTCGGAGGCCGACGATTTGCTGATCTCCAGCTCCCGGGCGATGTCCGTGGTGGTGAGCTGCTGGGTGAGCAGGCCGAGGGCGGCCGCCCGGGTACGGCCCAGCAGGGCGCTCAGGGGATCGCCGTCGTCGCGCGGGCCGAGCAGCGGCAGCGGGGTCAGGGCCGGGTAGATGAGGATGCTCGGGGCGTCGTCGTGCGCGGCGACCACGGGCGGGCCGTCCCACACGAGGGACGGCAGCAGTACGAGCCCGTGTCCGGTCAGGATGACCTCGCCGTGCTTCGCGCAGTCGAAGACCAGGGTCGTTCCCTGCCAGCGCGCACCGGGGACGAGGCCGGTCAGCGTGGCACGGATTCCGTGCTCGGCGAGAAACCGGGTGCGCCAGGCACGTTCGGCGTCGAATCCCGACCGCAGCCGGCTCCAGGACGGGGCCACGAAGCTCGCGTACGCCGACCGCACGGCCTGCTCCAGGTCCTGCCAGGCATCCTTGTCCCGGTCCGCCAGTGAGCGGATCCACGGGGTGAGCGGACGGCTCGCCCGGCAGACCCGGCCCAGTTCCGCGCGGACGGTGTCGGTGGGAGCCGACAGGACCAAGTCGAGCCCTTCCTCCAGCCCATGGCTCAGCGGGTCGAGGAACATCGGGCCCGTCGCCGTGGGCGGCACCAGTTCCAGCAGTCGGCGCGCGGCCTGCGGAAATCCGGCACGGATCGCGTGCTGCCACCGCCTGAACACCGGCGAGACGTCGCGCTGAGCCATCCCGGTGACCAGTATCAGCTCCATCAGGGGTGCCGGACCGGTCGCGAACGTCACCCCCAGCAGATCCTCGGGCGTGAAACTCACACTCAGCATGCGTCCCCCTCGTGCCGGTCCCGGATTCCCGCGCGCCACTGTTCGGCCAGAACCGAAACCATCGCGGCCCCCCGGCCCCGTCCCGACCATGGACACGCAACGCCTTCGAGGGTGGCCCCGGCAGCCCCCGGGCGAAAGCCACTATCCGGCCCTGTGCGATCCGATCGCCCAGGGCCACACCCGGACCGACGGGGGGATTTCCCGCAGCCGAGGCATGGCTACGGGAGCTGAGTGTCCGGCAGTACACCCGAACTCACGAGTCACAGGAGCCACAGATGAACGTGTTACGAGCCATATCCCTGAAGCGGGCGTCCATGGTGGGCATCGCCGTCGCCGCGACCAGCGCCGCCACCCTCGCACTCGCGCCGACGGCCGGTGCGACATCGACGAACATCGACACCTGGTCGTCGTTCTGGCAGCCCTGCGGCACCTACATGTGCCTCTACTACAGCCCCAATCTCACCAACGCGAGCTGGACTCCGTCCGGGACGTCGGACTCGGACCTGTCGGGCAACAAGTTCGCCAACCATGGGACGGGCTCGGCGGGTGCCGGGCTGGTGGTGCGCAACAACGCCGCCTCCATGGGCAACAACACCGTCAACTGCCACGTCACCGCCTTCTACTCCCCCGGCTTCAAGGGTGACTCGAACTGGCTCCACGCCGGGCGTGCGGGAAACCTGACCAGCGGCCTGCGCAACAACGAAGCCTCGATCCGGGTGGACAGCTGCACCTGAGCCGGACCTGCACGACCGCCCCGCCCGCGCCCCAGGTGCGGGCGGGGCCTTCCAGCCTCACCGGGACCCGAGAGAGCGGAGAGTCCAGACATGGCAGAACCACCCGAGAACACGGAACGGGCAGCCTTCCGGCGTCGAACGGCCTGGCTCACCGCCCTGTCCGCAGGTGCGCTGACCACCACCCTTCTCGTCTCCGGGTGCGGCGGCGAACCGTCGCGACCGCCCGCCGCTCCCGGGCCCGTGGCGACGCCGACCCCGGCCACCACAGCCAACCTCCGGCTGCCGCTGAACGCCTACCTCCCCACTCCCGAGGACCAGGCCACCGGCGAGTACCTCGTCTACCGCGTGCAACAGCACTGCATGCGCGGCTTCGGATTCCGCTATCTGCCCCACCTGACCAGCGAATACGTCGCAACCACGGTCGCGACGTGGCGCGAGTACGAGTCGCGCCGGTACGGGATCAGCGACCGGGCCATCGCCGCCGAACGCGGGTACCACCTCGGCAAGGACCCCGGCGGGACTCATGCTCCGCAGATCGCGAACGCCCTGTCCCTGCCGGAGCGCGAGGTGTTGTCGGGCCGCAAGGCGGACGGCCGGGCGTCGTCAACGCCCCTACACCGCAAGCTGGTTCCCCGAGGCGGATGCGCGGGACAGGCCGAACGAACGGTGTACGCGGACGACGCGGAGACGGCCCAACGCGGCAACGACCTCGTCGCCCGGCTGCGCCACGAGGCGTTCGAGCGCTCGCGCTCGGACCCCCGGGTCACGGCGGTGAACCGGACGTGGTCCTCCTGCATGCGGGGCAGGGGATTCACCTACCGCGATCCCGACGCCGCCCTCGAAGACTCCCGCTGGGACCTGCGCAGCTCCCGGCCCAGCCGCGAGGAGATCGCCGTCGCCACGGCCGACATCTCCTGCAAGCTGCGGGTCAACCTGCTGGGTGTGAACTTCGCCGTCGAGGCGGAGTACGAAAACGCGGCCATCAACGACCACACCCCCGAACTGGAGAAGGTCCGAACGCACAACACCTCCGACGCCGCACGGCTCCCCAGCCTGATGCAGCGGTACGACCGGGCCCCGCGCCCCTCGTGAAACGCTCGGGGCCGACCCGCCTCCAGCCATAATTTCACCCCGGCGGCACCGCGGACAGCGGGTCCCCGGCGTCCGCGGGAGAGCCGGAACCCGGACGTACGGTCCACTCGATCCAGGCACCCTGGTGACTGAGCGAGAGACCGCAGGGCTCACCGCGATGGAGCGCACCGATGGCAGCGACACATCCGCCGCCGTCCACCCAGCTCAGCGCCCGGTGACGTTCAAAGAGCGGCAGTCCGGCGGCCAGCGCCCGCACCTCCAGCCGGATGAAGCGGATCGCCCCGGCGGGGTCGAGCGCCTTGTGCCGGAACACCTCGGCGATCTCGTCGGCCTCCATCGTGCGGTAGGTGACCCGCTCGCACCAGAACACGCGCGTCGCGGACGGTACGGGTGGCTGCTCGCTCACGGGATGCCTCCTGATGCCCCATCGGAACCGCCCCGCACCTGCGGCCGGCGTGACGAGCGGCAGGCGGCGGGGAGGCCCTTCGGAACTCCGCCCAACTGGCGCAGCGCTGAGCGGAGTTGCGCGCCACGGACACCGACCGCTGTGGGCCGGTTAGACCGGGGGCGCGCCTCGAAGCTAGTACTTTGCGCGAGCCCGTATCAAGTGTTTGATATCTAACGAGTGAGATGAATATTCGCCAAGGATGAGATGCAACAGCAGCGGGCGGCCCCCACCTGCGCCGGTGGGAGCCGCCCGAAGCGAGAGCGTGGCAGCTCAGGCCAGATCGTCGAATTCGCCTTCCTTGGCGCCACCGAGGAAGGCGCGAAGCTTGGCACGGCTCGTACGGATGATCACGTCCGGATTGTCACTCTCACGCATGAGGATCTCGCCGCCGAACTCGGCGAGTTCCAGACAGTTGTCGCCGTCGGCATCGGCCGACTTGGACGACTTTCGCCACTGAATTTCCATGATTCTCACGCCTTCACACTTGCTCTGCGACTTCCTTGATGAAGTCTCTCGAACTCTGCGGATCGAGCGATCGCCCTTCCGTCCGGTCGAGTACCGCCCGAAAGACCTGGAGCCGCGCCTCGGCGTCGACGAAACCGGAGCCCAACAGGGCGTCCGTCTGCACGGTGTCGAGCTGCGGAACCGGACCGTAGACATAGTGGGTCGAGCTGCCCGCATTCGGAAAGCCGCCCACTGCGAACGGGATCACTCGCACGGTGACATTGTCGCGTTCCGACTCCTTCAGAAGGTGCTCAAGCTGTCCACGCGCCACCTTGCGCCCGCCGAACTGCATCCGCAGCGCCGCTTCGTGGACCAAGAACGTACAGACAGGCGGATTCGACCGGTCGAGCACATCCCTGCGCCTCAACCGATGCGAGATCCTTCGCCGGAGACTCGCCGGGGTCGGCGCGGGCAGGGATTCCGAGTAGACGGCACGCGCATAGTCCTCGGTCTGAAGCAGACCGGGCATATGCATGATCTGAACCGAGCGGAAGCCCGCCGCGTGATGCTCCAGTTCCGCCAGGTCGAGAGCGCTCCCGGAAAGCTCGCCGCGATAGTCCTCCCACCACCCCTTTATCCGCTCCTCGGCCATGCCGGCGAGTGCGTCGACATAGGCCGCATCGGAGCACGCGTAGTGCCCGGCCCATGTGCGCACCCGCGCACCGCTCACTCCGAACCGTCCCGATTCGGTGTTGCTGATCGTGGTGCGGTCCGTGCCCAGCAGGGCTGCGGCCTCGGTCGGCGTCAGACCGGCGTGCTCGCGCATCTTGCGCAGCTCCGCACCCAGTCGGCACTGCCGCGCGGTAGGGGGCTTCCTCGGTGGCATCAACCTCTCCTCTTGTCGAAACCCAGTCTGGCCGCATCCACTCGAAGGGGTCCACTTCTCGCAAGAATTATGGGTTCCTACACAACAATTGATACTCCCACGCTACCGTCCTTACATGCCGCGCCGCACGCCGGTAAACCCGAAGTGCAGCTGTACATAGGTGTGTTCGGACATGCCCGCGTACGGCCATCGCCACGGACGACGAGCAGCGCACCCGTTCACACCGCACCGCGTTGGGAGAACGACATGCCCCACGTCCACGCAACCCCCCGCTCCGCACCGCCGGGCCCACCGGGCGGCGAGGTCTACCGGCTCGCGCTGCCGAACACGTCCTGCGCCGCGAAGCTGTCACGCGACTTCCTCTCGTCGCTGCTGACCGTCAGCAGACACCGCGGCCTGATCGACGACGCACGCCTGTGCGTCACCGAAGTGGTCACCAACGCCCACCGCCACACGCGTACGTCCCTGATCCGGGTCGGCGTGACCGTGCAGCGCAAACAGGTCACGGTCTCCGTCGCGGACGACGACCATTGGGCCCTGCCCGAACCACCGGCCTTCCGCGAGGTACGCGAGGAGGTAGGCGAACAGGAGGGCGGGCGTGGGCTGTTGCTCGTGGAACGGCTGGCGCTCGCCTGGGGAATGACCGTGCTGGGCGGCTGTTTCCCGTACCGGAAGGCGGTCTGGTTCACGCTCGCCCGAGCCGGTTCGGCGCCCTGAACCGGCCACGGAAACGCAGAAGGGCGGTGGGCCCGCCGGCCCACCGCCCCGCTCACCCGCGTACGGGAGTTACTACTGGATGACCGTGATCCGGTCCGCCGCCGGCGGAGCCAGCGGTGCCTGGGCCGTGGAGTGGGCCGCCAGGTAGGCGTTGAACACGTCCAGGTCGGAGGGGCCGACCAGCTTGTTCGTGCCCTGGCCGAGCGCCGCGAAGCCGTCGCCGCCGCCCGCCAGGAACTCGTTCATCGCGACGCGGTAGGTCTTGGCCGGGTCGATCGCCTCACCGTTGAGCTCGATGGTGTCGGTGACCACACGGGCCGCCCCCGTCTTCGTCATGTCCAGGGTGTAGGTGAGGCCCTTGGAGATCTGGAGGATCTTCGGGCTGGCCTCGTTGGAGCCGCTGACCTGCTGCTGGAGCGCCTGGACCAGCTGGGCGCCGGTCAGGTCGACGACGTTCATCATGTTGGTGAAGGGCTGCACGGTGAAGGACTCCCCGTACGTCACCACCCCGTCGCCCTCGGCGCCGGACGCCTTGTGGACCAGGTCCGCGCGGATGCCGCCCGGGTTCATGAAGGCGACGACCGCCCCGCCCTTGTCCGCCGGGGCCAGACCCTCCAGCTGGGCATCGGCGATCAGGTCACCGAGCGGCTTCTCGGGGGCAGTGGAGCCGCGGCCGTTGATGTCGGCGGTGATGTAGCCCTGCGGCCGGTTCGAGATGGGCGCCGCGAGGGTGTTCCAGCGGGCGATCAGGGCCGTCATGTCGTTGGCCTTGGGCTGGTCCCGGCTGACGATGTGGTTCGCCGACTTCGGGTTCTTGGCACCGGCCGACTTCACCGACGTACGGACGATGTCCTTGGTGCGGCGGTCGTAGGTGAGCGTCGTGTCGGTGTAGAGCTTGCCGAAGGAGGACGCCGAGGTGACCATGCGCGGGTTGCCCGCCGGGTCCGGGATCGTGCACACGTACGCCTGGTGGGTGTGGCCCGTGACCAGGGTGTCGACCTTGGGCGTGATGCCCTTGGCGATGTCGGTGATCGGCCCGGAGATGCCGTCGCCGGCGCCGGAGGAGTCGCAGTCGTAGTTGTACGAGGTGGAGGCCGGGGCCCCGCCCTCGTGGATCAGCGCGACGATGGACTTGACGCCCTGGCGGTCCAGCTCCTTGGCGTACTTGTTGATCGTCTCGATCTCGTCGTGGAACTTCAGGCCCTTGACGCCGTTGGCCGTGACGATGTTCGGCGTGCCCTCCAGGGTCACCCCGATGAAGCCGATCTTGACGCCGTTCTTCTTCCAGACCGTGTACGGCTTGAGGATCGGCTTGCCGGACTTCTCGTTCGTCACATTGGCGGCGAGGTAGGGGAAGTCGGCGCCCTCGAACTTCTTGTCCTTCTCGTAGCATCCCTCGACCGGGTGGCAGCCGCCGTTCTGGAGGCGGGCCAGCTCGGTGGCGCCCTCGTCGAACTCGTGGTTGCCGACGGTCGTCACATCGAGGTCGATCTTGTTGAGCGCCTCGATGGTCGGCTCGTCGTGGAAGAGGCCGGACAGCAGCGGGCTCGCGCCCACCATGTCGCCGCCGGCCGCGGTGATCGAGTACGGGTGCCCCTTGCGCGCGGTGCGCAGCGAGGAGGCGAGGTACTCGACGCCGCCGGCCGGGATCGCCTTGGTCGTGCCGTCCGCCTGCGTCTCGGTGACCGTGCCGGCCGAGCCGGCCGGCGGCTCCAGGTTCCCGTGCAAGTCGTTGAAGGACAGCAGCTGCACGTCGACAGTGCGGCCCGGCTTGTGGTGGCCGCCCCCGTGTCCGTGGCCGTGGCGGTCCTGGGCGCCGGCCGGCATCGCGGCGACGAGCGCGCCGACGGTGGCGAGCCCGGCCGCGGCGGCGAGCACCCGCCGGGATGCGCGGTTCTTCTGCGGTGTCGCTGACATCGGTCCCCTTGTGAGTTCAGCGGGAGGTCGAAAGTGGTGACGAGTCTGGAGACTTCGTGCGCAGCCTAGGGTCAACGCGCGTAGCGCGACAGGTGTCCGGGGTTACGAACTGGTTGCCATGCGGTGAGGCGCCGAGGTCGCCGCCGGCCGTCGGCACCTGTGCCGGGCTGCCCGACAGCGTGCGCGAGCTGCTGCCCAGCGCCGAAGATCTCTCCCGTATCGCCGACGGTGTGCTCAACACACCGCAGACCGCCGACCGAGTCCCGAAGCGCCCGCGCACCACCCCGGTACGCACCTCGCCCCCTTAGGCTCGTAGACATGACGACTGACGCACCCCTCCCCGCTCCCGGACGTGAGATCCGGACGCTCGACGAGCTCTCCCCCGAGCAGGCGGACGCCGTGTCCGATCTGCTCGCCGAGGCGGCCCGGTCCGACGGCAGGCAGGCCGTCTCCGAGCAGGGGCGGTTGCAGCTTCGGGGCGGGCCGCGGGCGGGCGTCCGGCACCTGCTGCTGACCAGCGGGGCGGTCCTGGTCGGGTACGCACAGCTGGAGGACACCGACCCCGTCGAGGCTCCGGCGGCCGAGCTGGTCGTGCATCCGGCGTACCGGGGGCAGGGGCACGGGCGGGCGCTGGGCGCGGCGCTGCTCGCCGCGACCGGGAAGCGGCTGCGGGTGTGGGCGCACGGCGGGAAGTCCGCGGCGCGGCATCTCGCGCAGGTCCTCGGACTCTCGCTCTTCCGCGAACTGCGCCAGCTGCGCCGCCCGTTGGCTCCGCCGGACATCGCGGAGCCGGTGCTGCCGACCGGCGTCACCATCCGTACCTTCGTGCCCGGCGAGGACGACGCCGCCTGGCTCGCGGTGAACCGGGCCGCCTTCGCCCACCACCCGGAGCAGGGCTCGCTGACCCAGCGCGACCTGGACGACCGCAAGGCGGAGCCGTGGTTCGACCCGAAGGGGTTCTTCCTGGCCGAGCGCGACGGCGAGCTGATCGGCTTCCACTGGACGAAGGTGCACGCCGAGGAGCAGCTCGGCGAGGTGTACGTCGTCGGCATCCGGCCCGACGCGCAGGGCGGCGGGCTCGGCAAGGCGCTCACCGCGATCGGGCTGCGCCACCTGGCCGCCGAGGCGCTGCCGACCGCGATGCTCTACGTGGACGCGGACAACAAGGCGGCGCTGGCCGTCTACGAGCGGATGGGCTTCGCGACGCACGAGGTGGACCTGATGTACCGGACGGAGTCCTGAGGCAAGGGCCCACAGACCCAACTCACCCGGGGGCGGCGTCGCTTGACGCCGCCCCTTCCTTACGCCACTCTTTCACTACTCAATTAGTGAAAGGGGTGAACATGGCAGAGTCCGCAGCGGTCGAGTACCGCATCGACCGGCGCAGCGGCGTCGCCACGTACCTCCAGATCGTCCAGCAGACCAAGCAGGCGCTCCGCCTCGGCCTGCTGGAGCCCGGCGACCGGCTGCCCACCGCGCGCGAGGTCGTCGAGGCCACCGCCATCAACCCGAACACCGTGCTCAAGGCGTACCGGGAGCTGGAGCGCGAGGGCCTGGTCGAGGCCCGGCGCGGGCTCGGCACCTTCGTCACCCGGACCCTCGGTGGCGCGGCGGCCGCCGACGACGCACCGCTGCGCGCCGAGCTCGCCGACTGGACCCGCCGGGCCCGCGCGGCCGGGCTGGAGAAGGACGACGTGAGCGCGCTCTTCACCGCCGTACTGGACAGGACTTTCGAGGGGGATCAAGCCGGATGACAGGCGCTGCGATCGAGGCCACCGGCCTCGGCATGAAGTACCGGGGCAGAGGCAGGGGCTGGGCGCTGCGCGACTGCTCCTTCCGGCTCCCCGCCGGGCGGGTGTGCGCCCTCGTCGGGCCCAACGGCGCGGGCAAGTCCACCCTTCTCGCCCTCGCGGCCGGCTTCCTGCGGCCGTCGGAGGGCACGGTGCGGGTGCTGGGCACGGCCCCCGGGGACGCCCGTACGCGGATGGCCTTCGTGGCCCAGGACAAGCCGCTGTACCCGCAGTTGACGGTGGACGCGACGCTCTGGGCGGGCGCCGAGCTGAACCCCTTCACCTGGGACCAGGACACCGCCGAACGCATCGCCGGGAAGCTCCCGCGCGACGCCCGGGTCCGTGACCTCTCCGGCGGCCAGCGCACTCGGCTCGCCCTGGCCCTCGCGCTGGGCAAACGGCCCGAACTGCTCCTGCTGGACGAGCCGATGGCCGACCTCGACCCGCTCGCCCGCCACCAGCTGATGGGCGCCCTGATGGCGGAGGCCGCTGAGCACGCCACCACCATCGTGATGTCCTCGCACATCCTCACCGAGCTGGAGGGCGCCTGCGACTACCTCCTGCTCGTCGACGGCGGCCGGGTCCGCCTCGGCGGCGAGGCGGAGGACATCCTCGCCGCGCACACCCTGCTCACCGGCCCGGTGCGGGACACCGCACCGCACACCGTCGTCGAGTCCCGCACCGCGGGACGCCTGAAGACCGCACTCGTACGGAGGCAGGGCCCCGTGGACACCGACGTCTGGGAGGCCACCGAGCCTTCCCTGGAAGAACTGCTGCTGGCGCATCTGCGGTCGCCGGAGGCCCCGGCGCTGCTGACGCCGAGCGCGACGGCCGCCGAGGCCGGCGAAGCCGTCGAGACCGCCGGGGAGGTGGCCGCCGTATGAGCTCGATCTCCCTGCGTGGGCCGGAACGGGTCGTTGTCGCCCATCACCGGTGGGCGCTGTGGGTCATGGGCGCGCTTCCGGTCCTGGCCCTCGCCGTCCTCGCCGGCACCTGGCTGTGGACCGACCACGTCGCGGACGCCTTCGCCGCGACCGGCTGCTCGGTCGTGCACACGACGCCCGGCTGCGTCGACACGGTCGACGAATACCTCGGCCGTCAGCCGTGGCTGCAGGACGCCGTCAACTGGTCCCGCGTGCTGATGACGGTCCTCCCCGCGTTCGTCGGGATCTTCGTCGCGGGCCCGGTGATCGCCCGTGAGCTGGAGAGCGGCACGTACAAGGTGGCGTGGTCGCAGTCCGTGACACCCGCCCGCTGGTTCGCCGCCAAGCTCGCCGTCCCCGCCATGGTGACGCTGGCCTCCGTCTCCGTGCTGTCGGCCGTCTGTGCCTGGGCCCGGAACCGGGCCGACGCGCTGGGCGAGCCGCGGGTATGGCACGAACGCGATGTGTACGGCTCGATCGGCACCGTCCCGGTCGGCTACGCCCTGTGCATGCTGGCCCTCGGCGCGCTCACCGGGCTACTGCTTCGCCGCACCGTCACCGCGATGATCGTGACGGTGGCCGGTTACGGCGCGCTGGTCATCGCCCTGAACAAGGTGCGCAGCCATCTGTGGCCGGTCCTGACCGACACCTTCGCGCCGGGGAGCAAGTACCGCTTCCCCGACGGGGCCTTCGACACCGGGCAGGGGTGGCTGACCGGCACCGGTGAACGGCTGCCCCCCGACGCGTGCCTGTACTGGAACAGCGGCTTCGAGCAGTGCCTGGCCGACAAGGGCATCACGCACCGCTACATCGACTACCACCCCGCCTCGCACTTCTGGCCCCTCCAGCTCGTCGAGACCGGCATCCTGCTCGCTCTCGCCGCGCTCGCGGTCGCCATCGCCTTCCGGGTGCTGCGCCGCCGACACGGCTGACGTCCGAACCGGTTCCGGGCCCCTCCCCGGGCCCGGAATCGGTTCGTATGACCAATCCGCGCACGGCACACCGCTTCCTGCATGTCATGTCGCCGTTACCAGCCATTCAGAAGAGCTTGCGACGCTCTCAGAATGCAGCCAGCCGTGCCGACCCCCCGCAACGGGAGAAATCCCGGCGGAGACCGCACGAACCACGTCAACCGTGCGTTTCCCGCGATCTCCGCACCCTCCGGCGCGCCCCTGGAGCCGTCCGCGCGGAACAATAGGGCCATGAGCCAGCAGCCCAGCTCCGAGGTCCCGGCCCAGTCCACCGTGCAGCCGTCGGTCGGCTCACTCGCCGCGCACCGGCCGCACGCCGTCGCCGCCTCCAACGGCGCCGCGCTGTCCACCGCCGCCGACCTGGATCCCGACATCGACGCCGACGTCGACGCGTACGAACCCGATGTCGACGGCGACCAGCTGCCGCAGGGCCGCTTCCTGGACCGCGAGCGCAGTTGGCTCGCGTTCAACGAACGAGTGCTCGAACTGGCCGAGGACCCCGCGACCCCCCTCCTCGAACGGGCTAATTTCCTCGCCATCTTCGCCTCGAACCTGGACGAGTTCTTCATGGTCCGGGTGGCTGGACTGAAGCGCCGTATCGCCACCGGCGTCGCCACCCGTTCCGCCTCCGGACTCCAGCCCCGCGAGGTCCTGGACCTGATCTGGACCCGCTCGCGCGAACTCATGGCCCGGCACGCCGCCTGCTACCAGCAGGACGTCGCCCCCGCCCTGTCCGACGAGGGCATCCAGCTGATCCGCTGGCCCGAGCTGACCGAGAAGGAGCAGGCCCGCCTGTTCACCTTCTTCCGGCAGCGCGTCTTCCCCGTGCTGACACCGCTCGCCGTCGACCCGGCGCACCCCTTCCCGTACATCTCGGGGCTCTCGCTCAACCTCGCCGTCGTCGTACGCAACCCGGTCAGTGGTCACCGTCACTTCGCCCGGGTCAAGGTGCCGCCGCTGCTGACCCGTTTCCTGGAGGCGTCGCCGCAGCGGTACGTGCCCATAGAGGACATCATCGCGGCCCACCTCGAAGAACTCTTCCCGGGCATGGAGGTCCTCGCCCACCACATGTTCCGGGTCACCAGGAACGAGGACCTGGAGGTCGAGGAGGACGACGCCGAGAACCTCCTCAAGGCCCTGGAGAAGGAGCTCATGCGGCGCCGGTTCGGCCCGCCGGTCCGGCTGGAGGTAGAGGAGTCCATCGACCCGTACGTACTGGACCTGCTGGTGCGCGAGCTGAAGGTGTCCGACGCCGAGGTCTACCCGCTGCCCGGACCGCTCGATCTCACCGGGCTCTTCGGCATAGCCTCCCTGGACCGGCCCGAGCTGAAGTACCCCAAGTTCATCGCCGGCACCCACCGCGACCTCTCCGAGGTCGAATCCGCCTCCGCGCCCGACATCTTCGCCGCGCTGCGCGAACGCGACGTGCTCCTGCACCACCCGTACGACTCCTTCTCCACCTCCGTACAGGCGTTCCTGGAGCAGGCCGCCGCCGACCCCGACGTCCTCGCCATCAAGCAGACCCTGTACCGGACCTCGGGCGAATCCCCGATAGTGGAAGCCCTGATCGACGCCGCCGAGTCCGGCAAGCAGGTCCTGGTGCTCGTGGAGATCAAGGCCCGCTTCGACGAGCAGGCCAACATCAAGTGGGCGCGGAAGCTGGAGGAGTCCGGCTGCCACGTCGTCTACGGCCTCGTCGGGCTGAAGACCCACTGCAAGCTGTCGCTCGTGGTCCGCCAGGAGGGCGACACCCTGCGCCGCTACTCGCACGTCGGGACCGGCAACTACCACCCCAAGACGGCACGGCTGTACGAGGACCTCGGCCTGCTGACGGCGGACCCGCAGGTCGGCGCGGACCTCTCCGACCTCTTCAACCGGCTCTCCGGCTACTCCCGCCGCGAGACCTACCGCCGTCTCCTGGTCGCCCCGAAATCCCTGCGGGACGGGCTGATCACCCGGATCAACAAGGAGATCACCCACCAGCGGGCCGGGCGGAGCGCCTACGTCCGCATCAAGGTCAACTCGATGGTCGACGAGGCGATCATCGACGCCTGCTACCGGGCCGCGGCGGCCGGCGTACCGGTCGACATATGGGTACGCGGCATCTGCGCGATCCGCCCCGGCGTCACCGGTCTCTCCGAGAACATCCGGGTCCGCTCGATACTGGGCCGCTTCCTCGAACACTCCCGGATCTTCGCCTTCGGCAACGGCGGCGAACCCGAAGTGTGGTTCGGCAGCGCCGACATGATGCACCGCAACCTCGACCGCCGGATCGAAGCACTGGTCCGGGTCACCGACCCCGCCCACCGCGCCGCGCTCAGCCGTCTCCTGGAGACCGGCATGGCCGACACCACCTCCTCCTGGCACCTGGGTCCCGACGGGAACTGGACCCGGCACTCCACGGACGCGGACGGCCAGCCGCTGCGGCACGTACAGGAAATGCTCATTGATGCCCGGAGGCGCCGGCGTGCGACGCCATGACCACCAGACGACGCAGGCGGACCTCGCGGACCTTACGGCGGGCGCGGTACTCGCGCCCTACCTTCAGGAACAGGCCGCCGAATTCCTCCGCAGCCTGCGCCTGCACCGCGAGAACAGCGCCCCCACGGACGCCGGGACCCACGGAGCCGAGGAGGCCGCCGGCGCGCTGCGCCGCTCCTCGCGCCGGATCGGCGCCACGCTGCACACCTTCCGGGCGGCGCTGGACGCCACCTGGGCCGAGCAGCTCCGTACCGAACTGGCCTGGCTGTCGGGCACCCTGGCCAGGGAACACGCCTACGCGACCCGGCTGCGCCGGCTCCTCGAAGCCCTGCACGCCCTGTCCGGCACCTCACTGCCCACCGCCCGCAACGGGTCCGGCTCCGACAGCGCCGCAGACAAGGAGCGCGCCGCCCTCGGCGTCGGCGCGGCCCGTGCCGGAGCGCTCCTCGACCGGCAGCTGACCCTCGCCAGGACCCGCGCCCACTCCGCCGCCCTCCAGGCGCTCGGCTCCTCCCGCTTCCACGCGGTGGCCGACTCCGTCGCGCTGCTCGCCTCGGACGTCCCGCTGGCCCCGGCAGCCGCGGCCCCGGCCGAGGAGATGCTGCACGGGCCCGCCGACCGGGCCGAACAGCAGCTGCTCGGCGCGGTGGCGGCACTCCCGTCCGGCCAGGCGGTCGAGCCGTACAACGAGGCGCAGGACGCGCCCTGGCACCGGACCCGGCTGCTGCTGCGGCTGCACCGGTACGCCCACGAGGTGGTGCGGGGCGCCCCCGATCCGGTCCTGGCCGCGCCGGGGCACGCCCTCGATCTGCACCGGGATGCCTCGGAGGCGGCCGCGGCGGCGTCGTCGGCGGCCCGTACGCCCCGCATCGCGCCCGCGACCGCGTACGCCCTGGGGGTGCTCCACGCCGACCAGCGCCATGAGGTGGAGGCCGCCCGCGGCGTGTTCCGGGCGAGCTGGCCGTACGCCGCGGCCGTGACCGCCCCATGAGCGGGGCGGTGGGCGCCCGCGGTACCGGGCGTGGGCAGCGCACCGGGAACGGGCCGGTGCTCGCCGCCGGGTGCGTGCTGTGGCGGCGGTCGGAGCGCTCCGGCACGCTGGAGATCTGCCTGGTCCACCGGCCCCGTTACGACGACTGGTCGCATCCCAAGGGGAAGCTGAAGCGCGGCGAGCCCGCGCTGGACGCCGCCCGGCGTGAGGTCCTGGAGGAGACCGGCCACCACTGCGCCCCCGGCGCCGCGCTCCCCACGATCCGCTATCTCGCGAACGGCCGGCCCAAGGAGGTCGCCTACTGGGCGGCCGAGGCGACCGGCGGCTCCTTCGTGCCCGGCACCGAGGTCGACCGGGTGAGCTGGCTCTCCCCGGCGGCGGCCCGTACCCGCCTCACCCAGGACCGCGACCGGGAGCTGCTGGACGCCCTCCTGGCGACGCTGCCGGAGCACTGACGCCGCCGGGCCCTCCTCGCGACACCCACCACGCCCTGGCTCCGCCGAACCCTCCTCCCGCCCAAGGGCCAGAACCGCACCGTCCGACACGGTTCACCTTCCGTTCACTCTCCCCCGTAGGCCGCTTCACCTGTTCTGCCTAACTTCGGCAGTGCACGGGGCACGGCGCAAAGCCGGAGCACCCACCACACCGCACGCCGTCGTAGAACGAAAAGCCTCGGCGGCTCCTGGAAGGAACACCCGAAAGTGAAGCTTCAGCGCAAGAACCTGCTTCGTGCCACCGCGCTCGGTGCCCTGGCCGTCTCCGGCGCCCTGGTCCTCACGGCGTGCGGTTCGGACGACAACAGCGGCGCGACCGGCGGCAACGGCGGGAAGACGAGCGCCGCGTCGAACATCAAGTGCGACGACGCCAAGGGCCAGCTGCCCGCCTCCGGCTCCAGCGCGCAGAAGAACGCCATGGACCTCTGGGCCAAGAACTACATGGCCGGCTGCTCCGGCGTCGAGATCAACTACAAGTCCTCCTCCTCCGGCGAGGGCATCGTCGCCTTCAACCAGGGCACCGTCGGCTTCGCCGGTTCCGACTCGGCGCTGAAGCCCGAAGAGGTCGCCGACTCGAAGAAGATCTGCAAGGGCGGCCAGGGCATCAACCTCCCGATGGTCGGCGGCCCGATCGCCATCGGCTTCCACCTGGAGGGTGTCGACAGCCTCACGCTGGACGCCCCCACCCTCGCCAAGATCTTCGACGGCAAGATCAAGAAGTGGAACGACGAGGCGATCGCCAAGCTCAACACCGGCGCGAAGCTCCCGGACAAGCCGATCCAGGCCTTCCACCGCTCCGAGGACTCCGGCACCACGCAGAACCTCGGCAAGTACCTCGGCGCGGCCGCCCCGAGCGACTGGAAGTACGAGGCCGAGAAGAAGTGGCCGGCCCCCGGTGGCCAGGCCGCGTCCGGCTCCTCCGGTGTCGCCGCCCAGGTGAAGCAGGTCGACGGCTCGATCGGCTACTTCGAGCTCAGCTACGCCACCTCGCAGTCGATCTCCACCGTGGACATCGACACCGGTGGCTCCGCCCCGGTCAAGGCCACCTCGGAGAACGCCTCCAAGGCCATCGCCGCCGCCAAGATCAAGGGCACCGGCAAGGACCTGGCGCTGGACCTCGACTACACCACCAAGGCCGAGGGCGCCTACCCGATCGTCCTGGTGACGTACGAGATCGTCTGCGACAAGGGCAACAAGCCCGAGACCCTCTCCACGGTCAAGTCCTTCCTCAACTACACCGCCGGTGACGAGGGCCAGAAGCTCCTCACCGAGGCCGGCTACGCGCCGATCCCGGCCGAGATCAACAGCAAGGTCCGCGAGACCGTCGCCTCCCTCTCGTAGCCGGGACGGGCAGACCACGCCCGTAACACCTTCAGCAGAACCAGCAACATCCGGCGGACCGGTCCGGTGCACCCCTCCGGACCGGTCCGCCACCACCCATCCGGTGCACCGCCGCCAGGGGAGCCAGACCGCTCCCCCACACAGACCGGAAAGACCATGGCTTCCACCACACCGATAGAAACCCCGCCGGCGCCGCCGGTGGTGCGCAAGCGCGCCGGCGCCGGCTCCGGCCGCTTCGGCGACAAGGTCTTCCTGGGCCTCTCCAGGGGCTCGGGCATTCTGCTGCTCGTGATCATGGCGTCGATCGCCGTGTTCCTGACCTACCGCGCCTCGATCGCCGTCTCCAAGGACGAAGGCAACTTCTTCACCACCTTCGACTGGAACCCGGCCGGTGACCCGCCGGTGTTCGGCATCGCGGTCCTCCTCTTCGGCACGGTCGTCAGCTCGATCATTGCGATGGCCATCGCCGTCCCGGTCGCTGTCGGCATCGCCCTGTTCATCTCGCACTACGCGCCGCGCAAGCTGGCCGCGCCCCTCGCGTACGTCGTCGACCTGCTCGCCGCAGTGCCGAGCATCGTGTACGGCATCTGGGGCGCCCTCGTCCTGGTCCCGTACCTGGAGGGCCTGAACCTCTGGCTCGACCAGTTCTTCGGCTGGACGTACATCTTCGAGAAGACCGAGGTCGGCGTCGCCCGCTCGCTCTTCACCGTCGGCATCCTGCTCGCGATCATGATCCTGCCGATCGTGACCAGCGTCAGCCGCGAGGTCTTCCTCCAGGTCCCGAAGACGAACGAGGAGGCCGCCCTCGCGCTCGGCGCCACCCGCTGGGAAGTGATCCGCCTCTCGGTCCTCCCCTTCGGCCGCTCCGGCGTGATCTCCGCCTCGATGCTGGGACTGGGCCGCGCGCTCGGCGAGACGATGGCCGTCGCCACGGTCCTGTCGCCGAGCTTCATCATCTCCGGGCACCTGCTCAACCCCGGCGGCGGCACCTTCGCCCAGAACATCGCCGCGAAGTTCGACGAGGCCGACGAGTTCGGGCGCGACGCCCTGATCGCCTCGGGCCTCGTGCTCTTCGTCCTCACCCTGCTGGTCAACGGCGCGGCCCGGCTGATCATCGCCCGCCGCAAGGAATACTCGGGGGCCAACGCATGAGCCAGGCAGCCAACACCGGCATCCAGGAGCGCCCCGCCGCGACGGCGCCGAAGCGCCCGACGAGCCTGAGCAGCCGGGCACTGCCCCGCTGGGCCCCGTTCGCCTTCGCCGCCGTGGCGCTCGCGCTGGGCGTGGGCACCGGCGCCGCGGCCGGCTGGCAGAGCCGCACGCAGTGGGGGCTGTTCTCCGCCGTCCTCTTCGTCGTCATCTCGTACATCACGACCTCGGTCGTGGAGAACCGGCGCCAGGCCAAGGACCGGCTCGCGACCAGCATCGTCTGGGTGTGCTTCCTGCTGGCCGTCGTGCCGCTCGCCTCGCTGCTGTGGACGACGATCAGCCGGGGCGCGGAGCGCCTGGACGGGTACTTCCTGACCCACTCGATGGCCGGCGTGCTCGGCTCCGAGCCGACCGGCGGCGTCTACCACGCGCTGATCGGGACGCTGGAGCAGGTCGGCATCGCCACCGTGATCTCCGCCCCGATCGGCATGCTGACCGCCGTCTACCTGGTGGAGTACGGCAGGGGCGCCCTGGCCAGGGCCGTGACCTTCTTCGTCGATGTCATGACGGGCATCCCGTCCATCGTCGCCGGTCTCTTCATCCTCTCGATCATGCTGATGACGAAGACCCAGCCGTCCGGTCTGATGGGCGCGCTGGCCCTCACGATCCTGATGATCCCGGTCGTGGTCCGCTCCACCGAGGAGATGCTCAAGCTCGTCCCGAACGAGCTCCGCGAGGCATCGCTCGCCCTCGGCGTCCCGAAGTGGCGCACGATCCTGAAGGTGGTCCTGCCGACCGCGATCGGCGGCATCACCACCGGTGTGATGCTCGCGATCGCCCGCATCGCCGGTGAGACCGCGCCGATCATGCTGCTGGTCTTCGGCAGCCAGCTGATCAACCCCAACCCGTTCCAGGGTGCACAGTCCTCGCTCCCCTTCTACATCTGGGAGCAGTACCGGGTCGGTACCGACCAGTCGTACGACCGTGCCTGGGCCGCCGCGCTGGTCCTGATCGCCTTCGTCATGATCCTCAACCTGGTGGCCCGCGGCATCGCCCGCTGGAAGGCCCCGAAGACCGGCCGCTGACGCGGCACGAAAGAAGCAGTGATTCAGATGGCCAAGCGCATCGACGTCAGCGGTCTGTCCGCCTACTACGGCTCCCACCTCGCCATCGAGGACATCTCGATGACCGTGGAGCCCCGCTCCGTGACCGCCTTCATCGGCCCGTCCGGCTGCGGCAAGTCCACCTTCCTGCGCACCCTGAACCGCATGCACGAGGTCACCCCCGGTGGCCGCGTCGAGGGCAAGGTGCTGCTGGACGACGAGAACCTGTACGGGGCGAACGTCGACCCGGTCACCGTGCGCCGCACGGTCGGCATGGTCTTCCAGCGCCCGAACCCGTTCCCGACGATGTCGATCTTCGACAACGTCGCGGCCGGCCTCAAGCTGAACGGCTCGTACAAGAAGAGCCAGCTGCCCGAGATCGTCGAGAAGTCGCTGCGTGGCGCCAACCTCTGGAACGAGGTCAAGGACCGGCTGAACAAGCCCGGCTCCGGTCTCTCCGGCGGTCAGCAGCAGCGTCTGTGCATCGCCCGCGCGATCGCGGTCGAGCCGGACGTGCTGCTGATGGACGAGCCGTGCTCCGCCCTGGACCCGATCTCCACCCTCGCCATCGAGGACCTGATCGGCGAGCTGAAGGAACGCTTCACGATCGTCATCGTGACGCACAACATGCAGCAGGCGGCTCGCGTCTCGGACCGGACGGCGTTCTTCAACCTCGCGGCGGTCGGCAAGCCCGGAAAGCTCATCGAGCTCGACGAGACGGAACGCATCTTCTCCAACCCGTCCGTCCAGGCCACCGAGGACTACATCTCGGGACGCTTCGGATAGACAGGTCACCCGGCAACGGAGCCGGCGCGTGCCGGGGGCGTGGGTGGTTATGCCCGGTGGTGGGTTTCCACCGGCGAACCGCCTCACCCCTCCGGCGAACCGGCCTCGTCCCCAGACTGCCTTGGGGTGCTGCATGGCGGTGCCACCACAAGGCGAAGGGGCCGCCCCCACTCCCGCGAAGGGAGTGGGGGCGGCCCCATTTCCGTACGTACTGCCGTGCCCGAGCGGCCGACGGCCGTCAGCCGAAGAGCAGGACCACGACCCCATAGCTCGCCGCGGCGACCAGTGCCGCGGCCGGCATCGTGATGAACCAGCCGAGGATGATGTTCTTGGCGACGCCCCAGCGGACCGCGTTCACCCGCTTCGTGGCGCCCACACCCATGATCGCGGAGGTGATCACATGCGTCGTGGAGATCGGCGCGTGGAACAGGAACGCCGAGCCGAACATGATCGAGGCGCCCGTGGTCTCCGCCGCGAACCCCTGCGGCGGGTCCAGCTCGATGATCTTCCGGCCGAGCGTCCGCATGATGCGCCAGCCACCCGCGTACGTACCCAGCGAGAGCATCAGCGCGCAGACCAGCTTCACCCAGACCGGGATCGGGTCGCTCGGGCTCTCGACGTCGGCGATGACCAGGGCCATCACCACGATGCCCATGGTCTTCTGCGCGTCCTGGAGACCGTGGCCGAGCGCCATGCCCGCGGCCGAGACCGTCTGCGCGATCCGGAAGCCGCGCTTGGCCTTGTGCGGGTTGGACTTCCGGAACATCCACATGATCGCGACCATCACCAGATAGCCGACGACCAGACCGATGACCGGCGAGACGAACATCGGGATGACGACCTTGTCGAGCACCCCGTCCCAGTGCACCAGCGTCCCGCCGGCCAGCGCCGCGCCGACCATGCCGCCGAACAGGGCGTGCGAGGACGAGGACGGCAGGCCGAAGTACCAGGTGACGAGGTTCCAGATGATCGCGCCGACGAGCGCGGCGAAGAGAATTCCCATCCCCTTGTGGCCCTCGGGCGTCGCGATCAGGCCCTCGCTGACGGTCTTGGCGACACCGCTGCCGAGAAACGCACCGGCCAGGTTCATCACCGCGGCCATCGCGAGCGCCGCGCGGGGGGTGAGCGCACGGGTGGAGACGGACGTGGCGATGGCGTTCGCCGAGTCGTGGAAGCCGTTCGTATACGTGAAGCCGAGCGCGACACCGATGGTCACGATCAGCGCAAAGGTGTCCACGTGGTTCAGGACTCCTTGACCGCGATGGTCTCCACCGTGTTGGCGACGTGCTCGAACGCGTCGGCCGCCTCTTCCAGCACGTCCACGATCTGCTTGAGCTTCAGCACCTCTATGGCGTCGTACTTGCCGTTGAAGAGATGAGCGAGCAGCTTGCGGTGGATCTGGTCGGCCTGGTTCTCCAGACGGTTGACCTCGATCCAGTACTCGGTGAGGTTGTCCATCGTGCGCAGCCCCGGCATCGCCTCGGCGGTCAGCTCGGCCGCGCGGGCCAGCACCTCGATCTGCTGGGCAATGCCGTTGGGGAGTTCCTCGACCTGATAGAGCACGACCAGGTCGACGGCCTCCTCCATGAAGTCCATGATGTCGTCGAGCGACGACGCGAGGTTGTAAATGTCCTCGCGGTCGAACGGCGTAATGAAAGAGGAGTTCAGCTGGTGGAAGATCGCGTGGGTGGCATCGTCCCCCGCGTGCTCCGCTGCCCGCATGCGCTCCGCGATCTCGACTCGGGAGGCAGAGTCCGCCCCGAGCAGTTCCATCAGGAGTTTCGAGCCCGTGACGATGTTGTCCGCGGACGCGGAGAACATGTCGTAGAAGCTCGTCTCCCTGGGGGTCAGACGAAAGCGCACGTGGGGTCCTCGGGGTGCTTTGGATTCGGTCAGGCTGATGCTAGGCGCATCATCCGGCCACGGCTAACCGGCGTTCTTCAGTGTCGCGCATCGGGCACAGTGATCAGCACGGGCCCCCGGTCACGTTTCAGATGAATTCGTTAGGATATACCCACCAGGGGTATATAAACAGCAGGGTAAAGGGAAAACGGGAGGCAGTAATGACCACCACCGAGGCCGCCGGGACCGCCACGGAGACGGAATCCGCCATCACCGATCACGACCGGGGCATACACGGTTATCACCATCAGAAGGCCGAACACCTCAAGCGGCTGCGCCGGATCGAGGGCCAGATCCGCGGCCTCCAGCGCATGGTCGACGAGGACGTCTACTGCATCGACATACTGACCCAGGTATCTGCGTCCACGAAGGCGCTCCAGTCGTTCGCGCTCCAGCTGCTGGAGGAGCACCTGCGGCACTGCGTCGCGGACGCGGCGGTCAAGGGCGGCGGGGAGATCGACGCCAAGGTCGAGGAAGCCACGAAGGCGATCGCCCGGCTGCTCCGCACCTGATGGCGGGGGCCCGGGCCGCAGACGCCGCGCTCGCCCCCGGCGCTATCCCTGCCGGGGGCCGGTGGCCCGCTCGGTGATCACGCGGACGTCGAGCACCTCGTCGATACGGTCCGCGCTGAGCCGTTCCCCGATCGCGGCCGACGCGGCGATCATCAGCTCACCGCAGAGCTCGATCTCGGCGAGGGCCACATGGTCGGATACGGTCCGCGCGCTGAGCGTCACCACGTCACTCGCCTCTCACTGCCGTCACCGGCTTCCTAGCGTAGGGAGCGGACCACGCGCCGCGCATGGCACGGACGGACCATTTCACCGGTGCCGGCATGCCTACGTCACGCCCGCCTCCCCACCCGCGTCCTGGCTCGCGCCCCCGTCCGTCCACCGCTCGGCTATTCCTGCCGGATCTGCCCGGTGTAGATGTCACGGCCCTCCGGCAGCCGTACGGAGACCGGCACCCCGAACCCGTACAGCAGTGTGGTCGACACCACCTCCACCGCCGGCCCCTTGTTGGCGAAGCTGAACCGGTGGCGCACCTTGCGCAGCCGCCCCTGCTCGTCGAGGTACGCGTCGAACGGCACCGTGACCCTGCTGAACCCTTTCGCTGCCGCGGCCAGCGCACCGCGCGATCCGGGCGCGGCCTCGCGCGCGGCCAGTCCGATGTCCGCCGTCCCCCGGTAGTGCCGCACGGGGACCCCGGCGAGCACGGTTTTCTCCACGTACGTCACCTGCCGTGCCCCGCCCAGCAGTTCGGCGGCGGCCATCGGATCGGTCACCCCGCCGGTGACGAGGTTGCCGTCCTCCAGGGTCGTCGTGTCCACCCTGACCCATTTGTCGGCGGGCACTCCGGCGCCGCGGTTCATCATGTAGAGCGCGCCGGGGGCCAGCAGTTCGGTGATGGGGCGGTGCTCGTCCTCACCGGCGGCGTCCTCGGGCAGCACGACGGTGAGCCGGCCGGTCCGGTTGCGGAAGTCGTACGTGCCCCGGCCCCGGATGGTCACCCGCGTCCCGCCCGCCGCGGTCTCCATCGACGTCAGCACCTCGGCGGTCCCGGCGACGGCCCCGGAGCCTGGGGAGGCCGAGGAATCGGCAGCGGCCGAGGAACCAGGAGAGGCCGAGGAACCAGGGGAGGCCATGGCCGCCGTTCCCGTCCCGCTCACCGTCCCCGCGAGCACCGCGGCCGCGCGGTGGACCGCGTCGAGGGAGTCGGCCCCGCCCCGTTCGTCGGCCACGGCCGGGTCACCGTCTCCGCCCGCCGAGCATCCGGCGGTCGCCGCCATCACGCCCACCACGGCAAGGGCGCAGACAGCGCGAGCCCCGCCCTTGGACCTGTGCTGCCGCACCACCATCGCCTGCCAACCCCCAACGCCGTAACGCCTGCCCGAGAGGCCCATCCGTTCCGCATAACGACGACCCGTGTCCCCCGTCACGCCGCCCGCACCGGGCACACCGCCGGGTGGCCGTGGCCAGTACCGTGGACGGGTGTATGACCGACGCACCGACGAGGTCCCGCCGACCGCCCCCACCGCCACGTCCGCCGGGCACGGACCCACGACCGTGGAACGCGGTTCCTTCTGCATCGCGCGCTGCGGCTGCGGCTGGTCCGGCCCGGCCCGCCGCTCCAGGGACCGGGCACGTACGGATGCCGCGGAGCACCGCGCGGCCCCCTGATCTCCCTCTTCCCCCCGGCCGTTGTGCCGTCCCCGACCTCCCCCTCTGCAGCCGATCCCCCCACGCCCGGCCTCCCCCGGCCACCACCGGCCGGCCCATGAGCGCCAAGACTCGGAGATCCGATGAACCTGCCGCCCCTGCCCGCCCGGCGCACCCTCCTCACCGCGGGCGCCGCCGCACTCGTCGGCGTCACCGCCAGCGCCTGCAGCGGCACTTCCGGCGGCTCCACGGCCCCGTCCGATGCCGCCGGCACCTCCGACGGCTCCGGTACCTCGGGCAGCACGGGTGCCTCCCCCGCCCCACCGGCCCCGTCGAAGTCGGCCCCCACCGGACCGGCGGACTTCTCCGCCCTGGCCAAGAGCCTCGACGGCAGCCTCGTACGACCTCAGGACGCCTCCTATCCGACCGCCCGTCAGCTCTACAACACCCGCTTCGACGGCCTGAAGCCCGCCGCCGTCGCCTATGTCCGGCACGAGGCGGACATCCGCGAGTGCCTGGCCTTCGCCCGCCGCAAGGGCACCCCCGTCTCCATCCGCAGCGGGGGCCACTCGTACGCGGGCTGGTCGAGCGGGAACGGACGGCTCGTCATCGACGTCTCGTCGCTGTCCCGCGTCGGGACGGACGGCACGACAGGCGCGGGCGCCAAGCTCATCGATGTCTACCAGGGCCTCGCCCGCAGTGGCCTGACGATCCCCGGCGGCTCCTGCCCCACCGTCGGCATCTCCGGCCTCACCCTCGGCGGTGGCCACGGCGTCGCCTCCCGCGCGTACGGCCTGACCTGCGACAGCCTGACCGCGGCGACGCTCGTCACGGCCGACGGCAAGACCCTCACCGTGGACGCCGGACACCACCCGGACCTCTTCTGGGCGCTGCGCGGCGCGGGCAACGGAAACTTCGGTGTGGTCACCGAGCTGACGTTTCGTACCCGCCCGGTCCCGCAGACCGTCACCGCCTACATGTCGTGGCCGTGGTCACGCGCCCGGTCCGTCGTCTCGGCCTGGCAGGAGTGGGGCCCGGACCAGCCAGACGAGATCTGGTCCTCCGCACACCTCGCCGCCGGCCCCGGGGGCGGCGACCCGACCGTCTCGGTCGCCGCGTTCAGCCTCGGTACGTACGGCGACCTGCAGAACGCCGTCGACCGCCTGGCCGACCGGATCGGCGCTTCGGCCTCCTCCGTGTCGCTGCGCCGCCGCAGCTACCAGGAGTCGATGCTCGTGTACGCGGGCTGCTCGGGCATCACCGACGCCCAGTGCCATCTGCCGGGGACGACGCCCGGCCGTACCAGGCAGGGCACGCTCCAGCGCGAGACGTACGGCGCCGCGTCCGACTTCTACGACCGCTCGCTGTCCCCGGCGGGCGTGCAGGCCCTGCTCGACCGGACCGAGGTGTTCACCCGGATTCCGGTGACACAGTCCGGGGGCGGCGGCTCCATAGCGCTCACCGCGCTCGGCGGGGCGATCAACCGGGTCTCCCCGCAGTCGACGGCCTTCGTCCACCGGGGCTCGCGGGTGCTCGCGCAGTACATCGCTTCCTGGAGCCCCGGTACGACCGGCACCGCCCAGCAGGAGTGGCTGAAAAACACTCATGCGGCGATGCGCCGGCACGCGTCGGGCGCGGCGTACCAGAACTACACCGACCCGACGCTGACCGACTGGCGCCGGGCCTACTACGGCTCGGCGGCCGACCGCCTCGCCGGTCTGAAGAAGCAGTACGACCCCGACCGCCTCTTCGCCTTCCCACAGGCGCTCTGAGGGCGCCGGCCCTTATGCCGCGAGGTCCTTCTCGCCGTCGCCGCCGCCAGTGCCCGGCCGCGGCTCGGGGATTCCGAACGCCCCGGCCGGGCCTCCGGCCGCTGCCACCGGCACCGGCCGGCGCGACCGTACGAGCCACCCGAACCGGTCCGACCGCGAGACCGCCGCCACCAGCGGGGTCAGCAGCATCATCGCCAGCGGGGCGAGCAGCAGGGCGACCGCGGTGCCGAGCGCCAATCCGCCGATGACGTCGGTCGGGTAGTGGACGCCCATGTAGATCCGGCAGAAGCCCTCCAGGAGGGCGAGCGCGATCGCGGCGATGCCGAACTTCCGGTTGGCCACGAAGATCCCGACGGCCAGGGCCATCGCCATCGTGGCGTGGTCGCTGACGAAGGAGAAGTCGTTCTTCCCCGTCACCAGGACCTCCAGCCCCTGGTGGTCCCTGAACGGGCGGGGCCGGTGCACGAATCCGCGGATCGGGATGTTGATCAGGAGCGCGATCCCGGCGGCGAGCGGCGCCCAGACGATTGCGGAGACCGCGGCCGCCGAGTCGTCGGCCGTGCCGCTCCGGCGCACGCTCCACCAGCACCACAGGACCACGAGGACCATGCCGAGCATGATTCCGTACTCACCGACGAACTCCATGACCCGGTCGAACCAGGTGGGAGCGGACTTCGCGAGTCCGTTGATGTCGTAGAGCAGGCTGACGTCGGGGTTCGACCCATCCAGTGCGAGTCCAGCCATCTGCTGCGGCCCCTTGCCTTGTCTGCTGCCGCGGGCACACCCGTGTGCACCGCTATGACGAACCCCCGTGTCGGTCCGATCACTAAGCGATTCAGTGCTTGATCAGTGCTTCACGAACCGGTGCGCAGTCGCTCCGGTCCACCCAGGGAACGACGTCCCCCGTGCCCGCGTTCCACTCTCCACCGAATGATCACCATGACGTTATCGAAGAGTGACTCGTCGTCGCAGCTCAGGGCCCAGGCTTCACAGAGAGTTCCGGCCATCGCCGCCGCTGCGTCATGCTTCCGGCCGGGCCGTCGGAAGGGCGGCGGCCCCGTCCTTGGTCACGCGCGTCGCGCCGAAGTAGTCGGGCGCGTCGATCTTGTCGAACCGGATCACGGCCCCGGTGTACGGAGCGTTGATCATGTACCCGCCGCCGACGTAGATCCCCACGTGGTGGATGGCCCGCGAGTTTCCCAGGTCGTTCGAGAAGAAGACCAGGTCGCCGGGGAGCAGCTCGTCCCGGGAGGGGTGCGGACCGGCGTTGTACTGATCGTTCGCCACCCGGGGCAGCTCGATGTCCACGGTCCGGTACGCGGCCTGGGTCAGCCCCGAGCAGTCGAACCGCCCGTTCTGCTCGGGCGTGCCGTTCCCGCCCCAGAGGTACGGCGTACCGAGCTTCTTCTGCGCGAAGTAGATCGCCCCGGCCGCCTGCTCCGAGGGCTGTACGCGCCCGACGGGCCTGGCGAAGCTCTTCTCCAGGGAACGGATGATGGTGACGTAGTTCTGGGTCTCCGAGATGTCCGGGACCCCACCGGCCCGGATCACCCGGTACGCGCCGGCGTTGTACGCGGCCAGCATGTTGTCCGTCTGATCCCCCGGCACCTTCTTCACGTACCCGGCCAGTTCGCAGTCGTACGAGGCGGCGGACGGGATCGCGTCGGCCGGATCCCATACGTCCCGGTCGCCGTCCTTGTCCCCGTCGATCCCGTGGCCGGCCCAGGTGCCGGGGATGAACTGGGCGATGCCCTGCGCGGCGGCGGGACTCTCGGCCCGGGGGTTCCACCCGCTCTCCTGGTAGAGCTGGGCGGCGAGCAGGGCCGGGTTGATGGCGGAGCAGAGGTTGCCCCACTTCTGCACCAACGCCTGGTACTTCGCGGGCACCGCCCCCTTGGCAAGCGCAACGGCTCCGCCGCCACCGGAACCCGCGAGTCCGGCGGCGGCGGAGTACGTACCGACGACGAGCAGCGCCACGAAGCACATGGCCATGCCGACACCGATGCCACCGACCACCCAGAATTTCCGCACCCCTCAACCATCCCCCATCCGGGACGTGTTCATGGCCGTTTTCGAGGGTGTGTGCGAGTCTTCGGGGTCATCGGGGCTCACCGGCCGGCCAATCCGGCGCACGGAACCGTCCGCCCGGCGCACTCGGTGCACCGGCCGGATCGGCCGGCGCACCGAGTGACCGCGTGCCCGATCCCCCGTCAGGAGGCTCCGGCGGACCAGAAGTCGGAGCGCACATTGGGGCTCGGCAGGGGGTAGACGCCCTTGTAGGCCGGCCCGTTCGGCTTCGACGTGGAGTCGGCGACCTTCGACTCCTTCACGCAGGGGGTGTCCGCCTCGAAGTGGACCTGCCCCTTGGCACGCACGCTCACGCTGATGCCGAAGCCGTCCTTCGTCCCCGCGTAGACCGCGGGGAACTGCTCGTCCTTGTTCTTCGCCTTGATGCGGTAGTCACCGGCGCGCCAGAACTTCTCGACCTGGTCCAGGAAGCTCTGCCGCCGGTCCGCGGAGACGATGGTCATCACGGTGCGCCTGCGCGTCACATCGCAGCTGCCCTTCGTCGTCGGGCCGTGGGCCCACTGCACCTCGGGGTCGATCGCCTTCAGTACGTCGTCGAGCATGCCGTCGGCCCGCTCGGCGGCCTCCTGCATGTCCATGTTGCTCCCCTTGGTGCCTTCGGAGCCCGCGCTTGTGGTGGTCGTGGTGTTCGTGTCGGCCCCCGGGTGCGCCTTCTCACTGCCGCAGGCGGACAGCGCGAAGCCTACGGCCAGAGCCACCGCGACGATCTGGAACCTTCGGCTCATCGGTACTCCTCAATCTTGAGCCGGTCGGCGTGTCCCGACACGATAAGGGCGATGCTGTCGGCGGACACGGCGTCCCGTGACGGGGTGAAGTAATTGGAGTGCGAGTCGAAGCTCATGGGCTTGCCCGGATCCACCGGGAACCGCCTGGCCCCGAACGCCGCGCTCGCCGGGTCCTTGCCGAACCAGAGGTCGTCGTCGCCCGGGTCGGCCAGGTCGCCGGCGATGTAGGAGCCGGCCGGTCCGCCCAGGATCATCCCGATCCCGCCCACGATGACCTGCGTCTTGGACGGGAGCTTGGTCACCGGGTCGTTGGCCGCGGCGCCGACGAAGACGTGCCCGGCACCGACCCCGAGGTCCACGGCCCGGTCCACGCCCACACCCGGGCTGCCGACCAGGATGATGTCGTCCACCCCCGGAATCCCGCCGAGGCGCTGGGTCGCGGCACCGACGGCGCGCGAGCCGTAGGAGTGCCCGATGGCCGTGATGTGGGGGTCCCTGTTCTGGTTGGTCGCGACGATGCCGCTCATGAAGTCGTTGTACGCCGCGCCGCCCTTCTCCGCCCGCGCGGTACCGGCGACCGCCAGGCTGTGCAGCCCGTCCGGCGTCTGCGGGGCGTCGTACCCGAGCCAGATGATCGCCGCGCTGGACGGGTCGTAGCCCTGGGCGCCGATCGCCGTGTCACGGGCCCGCTTGAGGCCGCTCTTGGCGAACTCCTCGTCGAGAGCGGTGTTCAGCCCCGGCACGTAGGCCGACACGTTCTTCGAGGTGTCGGGGTTCCCGTAGGAGACGATCGCCCGGCCGTTGCCCTCGTCGCTGATGCCGATGAGGTACATCGGGGGCTGGCTGCCCTCCTTCAGCTGCCGGTCGATCTCGCGCAGCCCGGCCAGCTGCTCCTTCGACTTCTTGTCGGTCTTGCCCTCCAGCTTCGAGATCAGGTCCGGCAGGTTGCGGCGGTTGGCCGTGTCCCGGTCCGCGACCGGAATCCCGTCCAGGCTGCCGATCTGGTCCGGGGAGAGCTCCAGGTAGCGGTCGCGCTGCTCCTGCGTCAGCCCGTTCCACCAGGCCTTGCGGCCGGCCGCGCTGGAGCCGTGCGGGATGCGGTCGTTGAGGTACTGCCGTTCCCCGTCTCGTACCGCGGACTCGACGCGGGTACCGGACCCGGGCAGCCCGGTGAGCGCGTTGCCGCCTCCGCCGGAACCCTTGGTCACGTCCCAGGCGGCCTGGATGTACTTGCCCTTGCCCCACTTGTCGCCGGCCTTGTTCGCGGCCTGCGCGTACTGGTCGGCGACGCCCTTGGCGGTGTCGACGGGGTGCGCGATCGTGTCGATGGCCCCGGTGACGTCGCCCAGCAGACCGTCGTCGCCCACGACTCCGGTGAGGAAGCCGCCCTTCGATTCGTCGCTGGAACCGGGGACCGGGGTTTGTCTACCCGCGTTGACTTCTGTAGAAGAATCACCGTTTCCATCCGAACCACCAGCGCCACCGGCACCGGCACCGCCGGCACCACCCGCACCACCTGAGGCATCGCCTCCGCCGGAACCACTACCGCCGGAGCCACTGCCCCCCGAGCCGCTGCCGCCGGTCGCATCCGACCCCCCGGCGCCCGTTCCACCGGTCACGGTCGCGCCTTCGGACCCGGCATCACCGCCGCCGCTGCCGTTCCCGCCCCCATTGCCGTTCCCGTTGCTGCCGTCGGCGACGGCACCAGGCGGCGGGCAGGCGCTTCCGGTCAGCTGGCAGATGGCATTGCGGAGTTGACCGGACACCTGCCCGCCGATACCCGTGGCCACCAGCCCGCCGATGAGGGCCACGACCACGAGGATCATGCCCAGGTACTCCATCGCGGTCTGACCGTTGTCCCGACGCGCCTTGAGCATCCGTCGTACGACACTGAACGACCGGTGCTCGACGCGCTGTTCGGGGGCGAGCCTGAACCATGCGCGGGAGCTGGACCGGAACAGCAGGACGAGGATGACGACGGGCAGCACCAGTTGCGTCACGCCCCGACCGTTCTCCGCGTCGTTCAGCGTCGCCAGTGCACCGAGCAGGAGCCAGGCGCTCACGGCCAGGAGCCCGCGCCGGATCCAGACGCCACCGGTCCGCATGTACAGCGACAACACGAACCCGGCGATGCCGGGCAGCGACGCGTACAGCACCATCCCCAGCAGCCGGCCGTCCACCGCATCGACGGACGAAGCCACGACCAGTGCGTCGAACGCGCCCACGACCGTGAGAACGAAGAGCAATCGGACGAGAATCAGTACCGCCTGCAAGGGGCGCGACAGTGGCTGCCTGCCCGGAGGGACCTCGGCGGTGCTCACGTCAGCACCACCCGGTACCGCTAGTTCTCGTATGCCAGACACGGCGAGTCTCCCCAGCTTTGTGAGTGGGCGCAGCGACAGTTCCCCCCGGTATCCGTATGCGACCACAGCAGCGCAGCCCCGGCATGGGCCCCAGGACCCAATGCCGGGCTCAACGTCGCACCCGCGACCCATCCCGTACTGCCACCGACCGGGCCGTTACGGGTCATTGGGGGCAGTGATGGGGCGTCAGGGCGCTCCGGCGGACCAGAAGGCGGAGCGGACGTTGGGGCGGGGAAGGGGGTAAACGCCGTCGTAGCCGGGACCGTTCGGCGGCGTGGTGGACTCAGCGACCTTCGACTCCTTCACGCAGGGGCTGTCCGCCTCGAAGAAAGCCTGCCCCTCGCCACCGATGCTGAGGCTGACTCCGAAGCCGTCCTTCGTCTGCGCATAGATCGCCGGAACATCCGCATTCTTGTTGACGGCCTTGATCCTGTACCCGCTCCGGCGCCAGAAGCGGTCCACCACACCAAGGAAGCTGCCCCTCCGCCCTTCGGACACGACGGTCATGACCACGCGCATACGAGACACATCACAGCTACCCGTACTCGTCGGCCCGTGCGCCCACTGAACTTCCGGTCTGATCTCCCCCAGTACGGCATCAAGCAGTTGATCGGCTCGATTCGCCGCATCCTGCATGTCCATCTTCTCCAGCCTTCCCAGACCTGTTGAGGCAATTCCCCCTGCACAACCAGAAAGCGTCAGGCACAACACCATCGCTGTGCCAAGAGCCCGAAACCGAGACTTCACCGGGGTTCCTCCAGCTGGATATCGCGAGATCTCCCAGCAGCGATCAGCGCAATGCTGTCTGCGGACACGGAATCCTTCTTCGGGCTGAAGTACTGGGAGTGCGCATCGATCGAGAGGCCGTGCAGACCGACCAGAGGAGGACCCTCATTCACGGGAAAGCGCCGGGCGCCGAATGCTTCGCTCGCCGGATCCTTACCGAACCAGATGTCGTCGTCCCCCTGGTCGGCCATGTCCCCCGCCAGATACCCGACCACCGGACCGGCAGCGATCGTTCCCAGTGCGCCGACCAGGCTCTCCTGCCCGGATGGAACCTTGGTCACCACGTCGTGTTCGGCCGCACCGACGAATACATGGTCCTTGCCGACTCCGAGGTCCTCCGCGCGATCGACGCCTACCCCCGGGCTGCCGACCAGGACGATGTCATCGACCCCCGGGATGCCACCGCCGTGCTGCGTCGCCGCTCCCACGGTGCGCGAGCCGTAGGAGTGCCCGATCGCCGTGAGGTGCGGGTCCCCGGTCTCGTTGGTGGCCGACAGCCCTACCATGAAGCCATTGAAGGCTACGCCGCCCTCCTCGGCTCTCCCCGCTCCCGCCACCGAGAGGCTGGACATGCCATCCGGCGATTGCGGCGCGTCATATCCAAGCCAGGTGATGGCTGCACTGGAATGGTCGTACTTCTGAGCGCCCTTGGCCGTGTCCCAAGCGCGCTTGATGTCACCTGTCGCGAATTCCTTGTCCAAGGAAGTGTTCAATCCTGGGACGTACGCCGCCACGTTCTTCGCCGTATCCGGATTCCCGAAGGAGACGATCGCCCGCCCGTTCCCCTCGTCGCCGATGCCGAGCAGGTACATCGGAGGGCGGCTGCCCGCCCCCAGCTGCCGGTCGATCTCCCGCAGCGCCGCCAGCTGCGTCTGCGACTTCGCATCGTCCCGCCCCTCCAGCTTCCCCATCAGCAGCTGGAGGTTGTCCCGGTTCGCCGCATCCCGTACCAGCGCCGGAATGCCGTCCAGGTTGCCGATCCGGTCCGGGTACACCGCGAGGTACTCCTCGCGCTGTTCGTCCGTCAGGGCGGACCACCAGGACTTCCGCTCGGCCGGGGACGCGTCGTACGGGATCGCGTCCTTCAGGTAGCCGCGTGCCGCGTCGCGTACCGCTGCCGCGTCGCCCGCCGCGTCCTTCCACGTCGAGTCCGGGACCTTCAGGCCCTCTTCGGCCTTCAGCCTCCGCAGGATCCGGGCGTACCGCCAGTCGATCTCGGCCGCTGTCCGCACGGCCTTCGCGACCCGGTCCGCGATGTCCTGCGCCTTCGCCACGTTCGGGTTGGGGGCGACCAGGCCCGAAGGCGCGTGCAGGCCGGGCGCCACGGGCCCCGTCCTCGCCGTACCGCCCGGCAGCGGCCTGCCGTCGATCAGGCCCTCGCCCGCCGCCGGATACGTCACCGAACCGTCCCCGTGCACGGTGAACTTCAGGTTCTCCGCGTCCTCCAACGCCTCCCGCAACGCCCGCTGCTGGGTGCGCAGCTCGTGGGCCAGGCTGTTCAGCGTCGTACGGAGCAGGCCGCACTCCGTGTAGAGGTAGCCGAGGTTCCGGCTCATCTGCCGCAGCCGTCCGACCGCCGCCTTCGCCGCCTCGCCGCGCTGCGTGTCGCGCAACCCGCTCAGCAGCTGCGTCTCGATCCGGTCCCGGCCCGCGTCGGCACGGTTGCTCGCCTTCCCCCACCCGTCGGCCGCGCCCTCCAGTTCGCCGCAGTTCAGATCCCGTAACTGTGCCCAGGTCAGCGTCATCGCGCCTCGTCCCGTGCCGACGGTGACGGCTCCGTCGACACCGAAGCCAAGGCCGACCTCACGGTCTCCTCCGTCTCGTCCTGGACACGCGCGACGGCCCGTAGTTTCCCGGCCAGCGCCCGGCACTCCCCGCGCGCCGCCTCGAACCTCCGCGTCCACGAATCCCGTACGGCACCCAGTTCCGCCATCGCGGTCAGTCCGCCGGTCCCGGCGAGGAGGCCCTCGTGCGCGGTCTCCAGCTCCGACTTCACCGGGCCGAGGTGCGTACACATCCCGTCCGCGCCACCGGCCGCCCGCAACCAGGCACCGCCGCTGTGTTTCAGTACGTCCCCACCACCGCTCGGCTCCTGTCGGCCCGCCGGTTGTCCCACCACTGCCACTGCGCTCACCCGCCCGTTCCTCGATCGCGGAGCGGCACTGTGCCAAATCATGCGGGGGTGACACGCCACGTGCGCGGACGCAGGTCGGCGGATCGGCCCGTGGTTACCGGGCCTCCCGACGTGTCGCCCCCGGAGCGGATCACCCGAACGGTGGACGGTCGGCCGCCCTACCGGGCACCGCCGTCCCCGCGGTCCGTCCTCGCGTCCACCGGGGCGAGGCGCTGGAGCGCGGCGGCGGCCATCGCGGCGGAACGGCGCGAGAGAGCCGGAGCGGGAGCGGACGTAGGAGTCGGAGCCGACCTGGGAGCCGGAGCCGACGTGGGAGTGAGCGCGCCGCGCTCTTCCGGGTCGCTCAACGGGCTGGATTGTTCTCGATTCCTTGAGTCATGCGCGGAGTCTGGGAGGCACCCCGTACACGCACCACCAGATTTCCCTGTCCGGCATTTCGCGGACGTCAGCTTCGTGGGCGTCCACCCCGTGGACGTCCGTTCGAGGACGTCAGCAGGACGTCAGTGAGGCGTCAGCGGAACGTGAGCGATCCACAGGATGCTTATGTTGTCAAGAGGTCAGAGAGAGCGGTTCGCCGCAGGATCCGGGCCTTGCCTCACCCTCATCCTGGGAGATTTCCATGCGTACGTTCCGCAGCCGCAAGCACACCGCCACCCTCGGCGCCGTCACCGCGGTCCTGGCCCTGGCCCTCACCGCCTGCAACGGCGACGAGACCGGTACGAAGTCCGCCGGCCCGGCCGACAACACCGCTTCGGTCTCCTCCTCCCAGCCCTCGACCGACGCCACGACCACGGACGGCAAGAAGGCCGGCAACGCCGCGCAGAACACCGGCGCCACGAAGACGGGCACCTCGAAGGCCGGCACCTCCGGCACCTCCGGCGGCGGCAGCACGAGCGACAGCTACGCCTACAAGCACCCGTGCCAGAGCGGGGACCTGTCGGTGCGCGTGTACCCCCTGGAGGGGTCGGCCACCCAGCACGTGATCGAGGTCAACAACACCGGCGCGAACTCCTGCGGCCTGAGCTACTTCCCGCGGGTCAGCCTGGGCGCCTCGAAGGCCTCGGACCACAGCGGCGACATCACGCCGGCGGTTCCCGGCGGCCTGGGCGGCGCGCCCGCGTACCCGGTCAAGCCCAAGACTGCCGCCATCGCGGTGATCGACCTCAACCCCGGCGGCAAGGGCGGCGTGACCTGGGTCAACGAGATGAACGTGCTGGCCGACGGCGACCACATGCCCAACGCGGACACGCAGAACTTCGAGCTCGGCCCGGACGTCAAGGTCGGCGACGCGAAGCTCGGCCTGTACCGGAGCACGGTCGCCGACGCGGTGAGCTCCATGAAGACGGCGGGCAACTGACCTGCTGACCGAGGGTGTACGACGAGCTCCGCGGGACGCGATTCCTCCCCTCCCCCCTCCTCGTACGCGCCGCACAAGCCACATACGCCGCAGAGGGCCTGGATCATCCTGGATCCGGGCCCTCTGCGGCGCTCTCGTCCCCTCCCCGCGCCGGGGACGATTGGCGACTCCACCGGACTAGCCGATCCACTCAACAGATGCGCCAAATCCAGCCAGTTCGTCAGAGCGGGCAAAGTCGAGTTCCACGGTGAGTGCCCCTTCCCTCACGCCGAGTTGAATGCGGAGTCGGTCGGGCTCGGGTGCTCACCCCTTCGCGAGAACCTGAAGCTGGGCGCCCGGCACGGGCCCCGCCGACACCCGTTCCCGGGTCGGCACCGCCTCGCGGTGGACGGTCCAAAGGCGGCTTCGCGGCCGTCCGGAAGCAGTCCGAAAACCACCAGAATCCGGGCCGGGACGGCTGTGCCGGATGGGTAACGTTCGGCCGGAGCGGGAGTCACCGACACGGGGGCGAGGTGGGTGCACTGAGCGGGATCGTGGTCTATCTGCCGCGAAGGAGCGACGACGGCGGAGGGATACCTTCCGGTACCCCGGCCGACCCGGTGACGTTGCGGCTGGGTCCGGGGGAAGTGGCGCGTTTCGGGCGGGGCTCCGCGACGACCCCGGTCGAACTGCGCCTCGAAGACGAGGCCATCTCCCGACTGGCCGGCGAGATCCGGGTGACGGACGACCACTGGCAGCTGAGCAACCACAGCACGACCCAGAGCTACCTGGTGGAGAACCCGGAGGGCGCGGGAGAGTATCTGCGGGTCCCGCCCCGGCGGGCCGGCGCCCCCATACCCTTCGAGTTCTCCCGGGTCGTGCTGCCCACCCGCCGCAACACCACCGTCTCATTCCAGGTGTTCGCGCCCGACCACGTCTATCTGGACCCCGGCCCGGGCCCCGACGGCGCGGCGGGCCAGTGGGGCAGCCGCACCGTCATGGCGTACTCGCTGGACGAGACGGCCCTCTACTTCCTGATCCTGGTCGCACTCTGCGAACCCCGGCTGCGGGACGAGTCGCCGGTCGCGGTGCCGACCACTCCGCAGATCGTCGAACGGCTCAAGGGGCACGCCTCGTGCGGCCAGCTGAAGGCGCGGGCGGTCAGCTCGCACATCGACTACCTCGCCGAGGAGAAGATGCGGATCAGCGCTCCGGCCGAGCAGGGATCCGGAGGGGCGCGCCGCAACGGAAAGCGGGAGGCTCTCGTCGGGGTCGCGCTGCGGTTCGGGCTCGTACGGGAGGAACACCTGGCGCTGCTGCCGCCCCGTACCACCACGCGCGTCCGGGGGCGGGAGACGGACAGTTGAGCGGCAGGCCCACCGAGGGCCGCGGCCCCCGGTCGGGAAGTGAACGTACGGAGCTGCTTCCGCGCGGCTACCGGGTCGGCGGCTGGGAGGTCACCGACCCGATCGCGTCCGGCGGCTGGGCAACGGTGTACGCGGGCCGCCCGGTCGACCGCTCACCACAGCTGCTGGAGGCTGGACCGGGGTCGGGACCGGGGTCGGGGTCGGGACCACGCTTGGGGCCAGAGCCGGAATCGCGGCCGGCGGAGGTCGCGCTCAAGTTCCTGCCGACCGCGGGGCTCGCACCGCGCCAGGCCCGCAAGGTCGCGGAGACCGCCCGGCGGGAGGTCGAACTCGGCCACCGGGCCGGCCATCCGAGGCTGATCCGCCTGCTGGACTCCCTCGTGATCAGCGACCCGGACCGGCCGTTCCTGGACGGTGCGATCGTGCTGGTGATGGAGCGGGCCGAGCGCAGTCTGCGTGACCTGTTCGATGCCGGGGGCGCGGAAGCGGACGCCGCCCGGCTGTTCGCCGAGATCTGCGAGGGCCTGGCCCATCTGCACCGCAGCGGCTGGGTGCACGGCGACCTCAAGCCGGAGAACATCCTGCTGATGGCCGACGGTGCGCTCAAGCTGTCGGACTTCGGGCTCGCCACCGAACTGACCGGCACCCACGGCACCCACGGGTACGCGCCGCCGATGGGCACCCTGGACTACCTCCCGCCCGAACGCTGGCAGGCCCCGCTCGGCGAGCACGGCGTGGAGGTCCGGCCCAGTGCCGACATCTGGGCCCTGGGCATCATGGTCCACGAGGTGTTCGCGTCCGGTGCCTCGCCGTTCCCCGGCGCGACGCCGGTGGCGCGCGGTGCAGCGGTACAGGAGTACGCCGGCGGGCGCGCACCGCTGCGGCTCGCCGGTGCGCTGCCGCCGTTCTGGCGCGCCCTGGCCGCCGACTGCCTGGCCCCGACCCACGCCGACCGCGCCGAGCACAGCGCCGAGAACCTCCTCGCACGCATCACCGCCCGGTCGCCGGCAACCCGTCCCGCACGCCGCCGGTGGAGGTCCCGCGCCGCCCTGGTGACCGTCGCCGTGTGCTCGGTGGCCGCGACGGTCTGGTCGCACGCCGTCGGGGCCGTCGGCGACGGCGCCTCGGGCGCGAGGAGTGGACCACCGGCCCGGCTCAGGGTGTTCAACGCCGACGACGGGTGCCGGGTACGTACGGACCGGAACCCGCAGTGCAGCCTCGGCCTGGCGATCGACCCGCTTCAGCCGTACACCGTCGACAACGTTGTACCGGTACGGGTGTGGCACGGCGACGTCCTCGCCGTCGACTGCCGCCTCGCCCGGGGGATCCCCATCATCGACGAGTCGGACGCGAGCTCCACCGAGTGGTACCGCGTCCGCCTGCCGGCCGGCTCGACCGCTTCGTCGGCCCCCGCCTCCTCCGCCGCCTCCGCCGTCACCATCGCCTGGCTGCCGGCCGTGCGTACGGCGGACCACCCCCAAGTCCCCGACTGCCCGCGCCCCACGGGCACACCCGTCCCCACGCCCGTACCCGCGCAAGTACCCACCTCCGTACCCGCGTCCGTGCCTGTTCGTTGAGTTTCGGCGCTCGCGTCGCGGGCTGTCACTCCGGATCGTTCCGGATGGGCGGCCCGGCACCCCGCCACTACTTTGCGGCTGTCGCCAACTCGCCCGAGAACCAACGGACGGAAGAGGTAACAGCCCATGCGTGGCACGCGCTCGCTCCTGCTCGGCGGGGTCTTCGCCCTCGCCTCCCTGGCCGCGCCTTCCGGCGCCCTGGCCGTCGAGAACGGCTCGCCGTCCCCCGCGCAGGCCGATGACGCCATCCAGAGTTTCCGCAACCAGGCCACGGGCCGCTGCATGGACGACACCGACAACGGCTTCCGCACGTGGAGCTGCAACGGGAGCAACCCGCAGCTCTGGACCGTACACACCTGGGACGACGGCACACGCCAACTGCGCAACATCAACACGGGCCGCTGCATCGAGGACACGGACAACGGGTTCCGTACCGTCGGCACGTGCAGCTCCGGCCCGGAGCAGAGCTGGTGGGTCAAGGTCTGGGCCGACGGCACCGTCCGCTTCCAGAACCAGGCCACCCTGCGGTGCATCGACGACAGCTCCCTGGGCCTGCGCACCTGGGCGTGCAACGACACCCCGTACCAGAGCTGGTCCTGACCTCGGCGCCCGGAACTCCACGAGTTCCGGGCGCCCCTTGTCCCTCCCGCTCTCCTCCAGGCTTTTCCGACACGAAGGAGCAGGCACGTGCGTGGCTCTACCGAACGACGCGCGATACGCAGATCAGCGGTCCTGCTGGTCGCACTGGCCGCCGTGACCGGCCTCGGCGACCCGGCATCCGCACAGAGCGCGAGCGATGTGCCGGGCCCCCTCGGGCACGCCGCACCGGCCGCGCTGTACTGCGACATCCCGGCGGACCGGGACATCGCCGTGACCCGCAAGGTGTACGAGGCCGGGCAGCGCCGCGGCGTGTCCGACAAGGTGATGCTCGCCGGCTTCGAGACGGGCTGGGTCGAGTCCCGGATGAACAACCTGGCGTGCGGGGACCGGGATTCGCTCGGTGTCTTCCAGCAGCGGCCCTCGATGGGCTGGTGCGAACCCGCCCAGTGCCTCGACGTCGGCTACGCGGCGGACAAGTTCTTCGAGGTGGCCCAGCAGATGGAGCCCGACTGGGACACCGCGGGCGAGCTGGCCCAGGCCGTCCAGCGCTCCGCGTACCCCGAGCGCTACCCGCAGGCGGAGGGCTACGCCCGGGAGTTGATGGCCGAGGCGTTCGCGCCGTACGGCACGATCGGCGCGAAGTACGCCGGCCTCGGCGGCCCCGGCGGGCCGCTCGGCCGACCGGTCCGTGCCGAGGAGGATTCCTCGCTCGGCGGGCGGTTCCAGCTCTTCCAGAACGGGATCGTCATCTGGCACCCGGACGAGGCCCACGCGATCTACGGGGACATCCTCACGAAGTTCTGGAACACCGACGCCGAACGCCGCTGGGGCTTCCCGACCACCGACGAAGCCGACGCCGCACAAGCACCCGACGGCACCAAGGGCCGCTACCAGTTCTTCGAACGCGGCCTCTTCCTCTGGTCACCCCAGACCGGCGCCCACACCGTCCACGGCGCCATCTACGACGCCTTCCACGCCGCCGGACACGAAACCGCACTCGGCTACCCCCTCACCGACGAAACCGACGAAACAGGCGGCGGCAAAGCCCAGAAATTTCAGAAAGCCACCATCCACTGGACCGCCGAGAACGGCACCTGGATCACCAGCAACTGACGGGAGGCAGCAATGAGATCGATCAGTTCCGTGAGCTCTCCCGGATCGCTGAACTTCCGGCTGACTCTCCGGCGTGCGCTCGGTGCGGTGACACTGGTCATGGCGGCTCTCGCGGTCATGTTCACCACGGCACCGGCCGCGACCGCGTCGGAGCCGGGCGGGCCGATCGGGCGCGGCGAGGCGATGGACCGCGCGTGGTCGTGGATCGCCGAGCAGGTGCCGTACAGCCAGAGCGGCTGCCACCAGAACCAGTTCGGCTGCTACCGGCCGGATTGCTCGGGCTATGTGTCGATGGCCTGGAACCTCGGTACGTCCCTGACCACATGGGGCCTGTGGGACGTCACCTTCGACATCCCGGCGAGCGACCTGCAACCCGGTGACGCCCTGCTGCGCGACTCGGGCGGCACGGACCACGTGGCGCTGTTCCTCCGCTGGGCGGACCCCGCCCACACCCAGCCGGTGGTGCGCGAGGAGTACGACTTCGGGCACGTCGCCGAGGAGCGAGTGTGGGGCGACGGGCTCAGGGGCTTCACGCCCCGCCGTTACAACAACCTGGACGACCTGATCCCGTACGGCACCATCGCGACGAAGTACGACAGCACGGGCGGCCCCAATGGTCCGCTGGGACGACCGATCACGGGTGAGCGCGACTCCTCGCTCGGCGGGCGCTTCCAGCAGTTCCAGAACGGGATCGTCATCTGGCACCCGGACGAGGCCCACGCGATCTACGGGGACATCCTCACGAAGTTCTGGAACACCGACGCCGAACGCCGCTGGGGCTTCCCGACCACCGACGAAGCCGACGCCGCACAAGCACCCGACGGCACCAAGGGCCGCTACCAGTTCTTCGAACGCGGCCTCTTCCTCTGGTCACCCCAGACCGGCGCCCACACCGTCCACGGCGCCATCTACGACGCCTTCCACGCCGCCGGACACGAAACCGCACTCGGCTACCCCCTCACCGACGAAACCGACGAAACAGGCGGCGGCAAAGCCCAGAAATTCCAGAAAGCCACCATCCACTGGACCGCCGAAAAGGGCACCTGGATCACCAACAACTGACCTACAGCTGAGCGAGAACCAGGAGATCGCGTTGAGCGAGCAGCACCCCACCCGCCGGAACGTCCTGAGGACCGCCGGCGGGCTCTCCGCGGCACTGGCGCTCGGCGCCGGAGGCGTCCTGGCCACGGCCACGACGGCGAGCGCGGCCAGTGACGGCTTCGGGCTGCACATCGTGGACCACGACGAGCGCGACCGGCGCATGAAGTACTACCGGTTCCAGACCGGCGCGATCGGCTGGAACCCCGGCGTCAACGTCCTGCTCCCCGACGACTACGACACCGGCGGCCGCACCTACCCGGTGCTCTACCTCTTCCACGGCGGCGGCCTCACCTCGGACTTCATCGAGTTCGACCGCGTGGGCGTCCGCGACTGGACCGCCGGGAAGCCGATCATCGTCGTGATGCCCGACGGCGGCCACGCCGGCTGGTACTCCAACCCGGTCAGCTCCAACACCGGCCCGCGGAACTGGGAGACCTTCCACATCACCCAACTGCTCCCGTGGATCGACGCGAACTTCCGTACGTACGCGGAGTACGACGGCCGCGCCGTCGCCGGGTTCTCGATGGGCGGCTTCGGCGCGCTGAAGTACGCCGCGAAGTACTACGGCCACTTCGCCTCGGTCAGCGCCCACTCCGGCCCGGCTAGCCTGCGCCGCAATCTCGGCGCGGTCACGCACTGGGCCAATGTGTCCTCCGCCGCCGCGGACCTGGCGGGCGGCACGGTCTACGGCGCTCCGCTGTGGGACGAGGCCCGGGTCAGCGCCGACAACCCGGTCGAGCGCATCGAGAGCTACCGCAACAAGCGGGTCTTCCTCGTCGCCGGGACCGGGGGCCGGCCCGTGCCCTGGTTCAGCCAGATCAGCGAGGACAACGTGCTCCAGGGCCAGCGGGAGTTCCGCGGCCTCCTCGACGGGGCCGGCATCCCGTACGAGGCGCACGAGGAGCCCGGCAGCCATGAGTTCCGCGTACCGCTGTTCCTCCGCGACCTCGACGGCATCATCGGGCGCCTCCGCAAGGCCTGACACGGAAGACTGCCGTACCCCCTTACCTCACTCTTCGCCCCGCCCCCACCCTCAGACACACGGAGAGCCGAACATGCCCACCCCTTCACAGCCCCCACAGCCCTCGCAGCCGGCCCACCGAGCCGCCGCCACCCGCCGGTCGGCGCTCAAGGCAGGCATGGGCTTCGCCCTGGGCGCCGGTCTGCTGGGGGCCGCCCCCGGCGTCGCCGCCGCCGACGACCGGTCCGCCAGGACGGCAGCCGGGCGCCCGGCCGCCCGGCTGCTCCAGACCGGCACCCCGCTGTGCGAGCAGCCCGGTGACTCGGCGAGCGCGCAGGGGCTCGGCTCGGGAGACCTTGCGATCCCGTACTACCGGGAGCACGACAACACCTGGGGCTACGTGTTCGGCGACGCGTTCGGCGGGATCGCCCAGGCCGACCCCTACCTGGGTTCCCCGGTGATCCTGAACCAGGCGAACTTCGACGCCTCCGGCGCGTCCCCGATCTCGTTCTCCTGGGCGATGCCGACCGGGGGCGCCGCCGATCAGTGCTTCGACTACGCGCACTGGGCGGACAACGGGCACGGCTTCGAGATCTCCCGCATCCCCAACGACTGCATCGAATTCGGGGGCCGCACCTACATCCAGTACACGTCCGTGGCCCTGTGGGAGAACCTCCCGGCCGGGTACGACGGCTCGCTGATGTCGGGCGTCGCGTACTCGGACGACTACGGCGTGACCTGGCAGGACTACCCGTACCACTGGGCCGGCGACACCCAGGGGACCAATCAGTCCATGTACGGGATGTGGTCGTTCGCAGGCATCGACCCCGACGGCTGGCTGTACATCTTCTCCAAGCGCTGGAACGGCACACACGCGAACACCGCCGACGGCGGAGCGATCCAGCTGTTCCGCATCCGGCCCGACGAGTTCCGCGCGGGCAACTTCGGGGCCCAGGAGAACTGGGCCTTCCTGGACGGCCGTTGGCAGTGGACGAGGGCGGTGGGCCCGTCGGTCATGCTGTCCGGGAACAAGATCGGCGAGTTCTCCGTCAAACGGATCGGCAACACGTACTGCATGAGCTACTTCGACGTGGACGACTACGCGATCTGCACCCGCACCGCGTCCCGCCCGGACGCCGTGTGGACCGCACCCAAGCCCCAGATCGTCGGCGACGGACTCCCGCCCCACCATTGGGGCAAGCCCCAACTCCCCTTCCTCTACGGCGGATACATCCACCCCGGCAGCGCGAGCGCCACATCCCTGACCCTGATCGCCTCGCAGTGGCAGTCCGTGAACCACGGAAAGACGCCGTACCGCGTCCTCCAATACGACGGCATCCAGCCCTGACGCGCAGGGCACCACGCACGTAACGGCCACACCAGCGCGACAGGCGCGTCGGGGCGTCACCGATCACCACGGTGGCGCCCCGAGCCGCGTGCCGCCTCCGGCCCGGACGCCCCGCCGCGTGCCCCGTCGGGGCCTCCGGCAGGCGGTTCCCGCCTGGCGTTCGGCAGTCGGCATCCTCTCCTACGCCTTCGCCGTGCACTCCACCCAGAGCAGCTTCCCGCCCTGCCCTGGAAGCCCGCCACGCATGGGGTACGCGCCCCAGCACTCCGCGTACATCGTGACGAGGTGCAATCCCCGCCCCCGCTCGGCCAGTTCCTCCGGCGCCTGGACGCTCCACCGGAACGGGGCGGGGATGTGCGGATCGGTGTCCCACACGCTCAGCCGGATGCGGCTGCGCCCGGCATCGCGCAATCGGAGCGAGTACGGCCCCGAGGAGTACTGGTAGGCGTTGGTGACCAACTCGCTCGCCAACAGCTCTGCGAGCTCGGTGAGTTCGCGCATGCCGTGCACCCGCAGGACATTACGGAGGGTGGCACGGGCGACGCCGGGGGCGCGGGGATCCTGCGGGAGTTGGAGGGTATACGTCCAGGGCGGGGATACCGTGGCACTGACCATGGAAGTCTCCGTTCACGGAGGAAAGTCGGATGGTGCGCTTCGGATTGCCCGGTGACGAGGCCGCTCCGTCGAGCGGGGTACTTCCGGGCGGGTGGCCTGAGACCGAGACTAGACTCCTGAAAGGATTGCTTTCACTCAATGACCGGAATCCTTGACCTGAACCACTCGTGTGAGTGACTGACCGCCTCAGCCGTATTCCAGGGAGAGTTAGAGATGGCAGGCAGGGCCGCCCCCACCGCACGTCGCATCCGGCTCGGCATCGAGTTGCGCAAGCTGCGGGAACGCGCCGGAATGACCACGACGCAAGCAGCCGACCTTCTCGGCACGAGCTCGGGGCAGCTCAGCAACATAGAGGTGGCGCGCTTCGGCGTGAGCGCCGACCGCGTACGGGTCGCGGCCCACACGTACTCCTGCACCGATCAATCTCTGATCGATGCGCTCGTTGCCATGACAGGTGACCGCAAGCGCAGCTGGTGGGAGGAGTACCGGGAGATTCTGCCGCCCAAGCTGCTCGACCTGGCCGAGATCGAACACCACGGCACCGGTCTGCATGCGGCGCACAGCATCCACATTCCCGGACTGCTCCAGACCGTTGATCACGCCCGGGAGATCTACCGGCAGGCCGTTCCCGAGTTGTCGCCGCCGGAGATCGAGCACCGCGTCTCGTACCGCGTCAAACGACAGGAAGTGCTCTACCGGACGACCCCCGTCCCGTACCGAGCCGTTATCCACGAGGCCGCTCTTCGCATGAAGTTCGGCGGTCCGGGCATCGCGCGGGACCAGCTCCAACACCTGCTCAAGATGAGCGAACTGCCCCACACGACCATTCGCGTAATCCCGTTCGAGGCCACGTACTACCCAGGCTCAGGACAGTCCGTGTATTACGTGCGCGGACCGGTGCCCGCACTCGACACGGCGCAACTCGACCAGTCGCACGGCCCCGTGTTCATCGACGCTGAGGCCCAGTTGACCCAGTACCGCCTGCTGCTCGAACGGCTCGACGCCGCAGCTCTGGACATCGGGCAGTCCCGAGAACTCATCCACAAGGTCGTCCGAGGCCTGTGAAAGGAGCCGAGATGCCTGCGTACGTCTGGCAGAAGTCGTCCTATTGTGCACAGGGCGAGGCATGCATACACGTGGCTACGGCCAGAACCGGCACGGTCAGCCTCACCGAGAGCGGCGACCCCACCGGCTCGACACTCCGCACCACACCCGCCGCCTGGGCCGCCCTCGTACGCACCATCAAGGAGAACCGCGCCCGTGACTGACGCCCCCGGCATCCCCACCGACCTCACCTGGGTCCGCGCCGTGCCCGAGGGCGAGGAAGGCCCCGGCCCATGGATCGAGATCGCCTTCGGGCCGGACGAACTCGTCTACCTCCGCGAGACCGGCGACCCCACCAACATCGTCACAACCACCCGGACGAAATGGGCGGCCTTCACCAAGGGCGTCATGGCAGGCGAGTTCGACCACTTCGCCGAACCCGCCGGTTAGAGCCGATTCTCACCGCCGAAGCGGAGATCCGGCCTCTGCCCACGCGCGGGCGAACCGTTCGTGCACGGGTGGTGGGACGACGGCAGGCGGGGTCGCCGGGGCGGGGCGGGGTGCTGGGCGCGGGGCCTTCGCCGCGGTGAGTTCCTTGCGGACGGCACGGTGGTGGTCGAGGGTCCAGGTGTTCCAGCGGCGTACGGTGCGGTCGGCCGGGCGGTCGAAGGCGTGCAGCTGGAGGTGGAGGGCCGCCGCGTCGCGGCCGACGCCGAGGGACGCGGCCACCTCGTCCACCAGGTGCGGGACGCTGAAGAGCGGGTTGGCCTCGTACTGGCCGGGCGGGACCGGGGTGTCCGCCGAGCGGTCCGCCAAGGCGCGCAGGGCGGTGAGGTGGCCGGCCCCGGTGGCCGTGAGCCGGTCGAGCAGGGCGTGGGCGCCCTCCATGGCGGGGTCGCCGACCGGCCGCTCGGTGAATGCCCAGGTCAGGGCGGTGACGGCGGCCCGTATCCCGTCGGCGTCCAATGGGGGCTCCACCGCGTGCTCCAGGCGGCCGGTGAGCAGGGCGGTGGCCCAGGGCGCGGGCAGGTCGTGGTCCCTGGCCAGCGCGGCGGCATGGCTGCCGTCGTCGGCGTACGGGGTGACCGCGACCCGTTCGGACCACTCGATGGCCATCCGGTCCGCGGCGGCGGTCATCCCGCCGGGCGCCCAGAGGTCCGCCGGGTCGGCGGGGACGGCGGCGGCGAGCACGGCGCGCCGGCCCTCCGGGCCGAGGTTCATCCGCGCGACCTCGTACGCGTGCACCAGGGCCCGGTCGGCCTTGTACGGCTTGGCGCGGCAGAGCTTGAGGTGGACCGCGTAGTCGTCGCTGCCGGCGAAGCCGTCGAGGACCAGGGCGGCGATCGCGCGCGGCACCCCCGTACGCCACCGGAACAGGTCCACGGCTTCCTCGGGCACCGGCAGCGGGCCTCGTTCGGCGAGCAGGGCCAGCAGGCGGGGCAGCCTCGTGGTGTCGTCGCCCGCGATGGTGCGGGTCTCGCACTCCTCGGCACCGGCGGGCGCCGGGTCGGCGGACCGCTGGAGGAAGGGGGCGAGGTCGCTGCGGACCGGGCCGGAGGCCACCGGGACGCCGGACGAGCGGAGTTCGGCGATCCCTGACGCTGGGGCGCGGCCGGTGCGCCAGGTGGTGCCCGGCTCCGCGAACGGCTGGCGGCTCCACACGCCGAGCAGCGCGGTCAGTGCCCGCCGGTGCTCGTCAGGGGTGGCGGCGACAGCGGCCCGCCAGGCCACGGCGTCGATCCGGCCGGTCAGTACCGCCCATTCGGTCGGAGGGGCGGGCAGGGCCAGCACCCGTACCTCGTCGTCGATCTCACCGCGCAGATACCGGCCGTCGGCGGCGACCGCGGTGAGGAGGGCGGGCTGCGGCTGCGGCGGCCGTTCCTCGTACCCCCGGAACTGGGCCAGCAGGCCGTGCAGGGCCGGGACGAGCCGGGTGTCGGGCTCCGGATCGGGCAGTTCGACGACCGGTCCGGAGCGCATGACGGCAACCCGGTGCGACAGCTCGCGGCGGCGGCGCAGCACATCGGCGGCGAGCCGCACGGCGCGGGCCACGCCCTGCCGGATCCGCGGGTCGGTCACCCCGGCCGGCGCGTCCCCGGAGTCGGACGGCGACAGCAGTTCGCGGACGGCCTCCTCGGTGACCGCGCGCAGCGCACGGGAGGAGGGCTCGTCGCGCGGGGTGAGGAAGTGCCAGAAGGCGGGCGGCGGTACGGGACCGGCCTGTTCGCCGAGGGTGGCCCGGATCCGCCCGGTGCGGTGGCTGCCGGGGAAGCCCCGGACCTGCCAGAGCAGCGAGTTGTCCTCGGCGGCGTGGCAGCGGACGGTGGTGCTGCCGACCACGACGGCGTCCTCACCGCCGGCCGGGAGGCCGAGGATGCCCCACGGGCGGCGACCCCAGGTGGTGGTGCGGTAGGACGCGGTGCGGCCGTCGATGGACTCCAGCTCGAACTCGCGGGGCGAGGGACCGGCGTACGGAGTGCGGTAGTTGACCCGGCAGCCGGTGAGCCGGCCGTCCTGGCCGAGGGGGGACTGCGGGGCGCCGGGCGGCAGTTCGGCGAGGATGCGATGGTCGGGGAAGGGCCTGGTGCCGTCCGGGAGCGAGTCGGGGATGTGGAAGCCGGGCAGGGTGTGGTCGGTGGTGGGCTCGCCGGTTGCGGAGTCCGTCCGGAGCCATCCGCCGCGGCGGTCCTCGCTGAACACCTCGGTGCTCCAGAAGTGCTGACCGTCGTACATCTGGTAATCGTGGTGACCGACGCCCGTGGTGTCGCCGGGCCGCAGGACCTTCTCGCCGTCGAACCGGCCGCCGCCGTCCGGGGTCTGGAACTGGTAGCCGAGGCCGCCCCGGATGCTGCCGCCGTAGGGACGCAGCCCGTAGGAGTCTTCCGGTACGAACGTGTCGACGGGGCTGCCCGACCAGTACGCCGTGCAGATGCCGTGCTCGTCGCCCGAGACGGTCCAGGCGACGAGGAACTGGCCGCCGACCCAGTGCACCGTGGGGTGGTGGGCACCTTCCGGCAGCTCAAGGCTGTGCTCGCCGCGCCGGCCCGCGTGGTCGACGGCGAACGCACGGGTCTCCCCGTACAGCGTGAGCACCGGCCAGGTGGAGGTGACGTGCACCGTCTCGTCCGGCCGGAATTCGGCGAGGGCCTCCTCCAGGGCGCTCCAGCCCAGCTCCTCGGGCAGCCCGGCGCGCAGGGCACGGGCCAGCGGGCCGGTGAGGTCCAGCGCGTCGAGAACCTCCTCGATGCCGTCCAGGGCGATGGCGGTGGGCCGGTCGAGGAGGCCGTGCAGCTCGTCCACGGCTTCGTCGGCCGCGGCGAGCCCGCCGCCGCGCAGGCTGTCGAGCAGCTTCTCGACCCGGCCGTGCACCTCGGCCGCGATGCCCGGATTGTGCGGAAGCCGGCTGATGGCCGTCCCTCCCCGGGACCGGAGCCCGGCGTGCACCGTGCCTTCGAGCCGGGAGCCGAACACCGGGTCGGCGGCGAGGGCCCTGAGATCGCGCCGCGCGTCCTCGTCCCAGAACTCCAGGGAGATCGTGGGGCCGGGGTCGTAAACGGGGATGCCCTCGGCGAGGCAGACGTCGAGCAGGTCCGCATCCAGGTGCGGCCACCGGTAGCGGTCCTCGTGGAGCCTGACCGGGGTGCCGTCCTCCTTCAGGAGCGGCGCGAACCGGGTCACCAGCTCGAAGAGTTCGACGGGCATTGCCTGGCGGGTCACCCCGCCACCGGCGACGGTCCGGTGCGAGTACCGGGTGGCGTACCGCCGCAGCCACTCGCCGAGGCCGCCCTCCGGGGTGACACGGCCGGCCGCGGCGGCGTCGGCGGCCCCGGAGCCGATGAGCAGCCGCAGCCAGGCGGCCGCGTCGTTCTTCGACTCGGGAAACAGATCGAGCAGGGCGGCGGCCCGGTCGTCGGCCGGCGGGTGGGCGGAGAGCGGGCCGAGCGCCGCGTCGAGCAGCCGGTCCGGCACGGCCTTGCCGGAAGCGGACGCGAGCACCTCGCCCAGCACCCGCGCCTCCTCGTCGGCTCCGAGCCCCGCCGCGCGCACGGAATCCCGGACCCGGCGGGCCAGATCGGCGGGCAGCTCACCCGGTGACGCCGCCCAGGTGGTCAGCAGCCGCATGAACTCGCGGTGCGCGTCGTCCGGCTCGAAGACCTCGGCCAGCCAGGCCGGGGCGCCGCTGAGCTCGGTGGCGGGAAGCGCGCCGAAGCGGGCGAACAACTGAAGGTTCGCCAGCCGCCAGTCGCGGTCGACGGGCAGACCGTGGGTGCGCTCCGCGGTGCGCGCGTTCCCGTACGCACGCGCGGCGGACCGGCGGTGCGTCTCCAGCATCCAGTGCCCGATGGTGTCCCAGAACCAGGGCAGATGAGCCGTCGGCAGGCCTCTCGCCAGGCGCTCCGTCTCGTCCATGAACCGCCCTGGCTTCTCCCAGGCCCGGTGCCGGCCGCTGCCCGCCCGCTCCAGCACGTCACGGGCACCGGTCTCGGCACCGGGAACCCGGGCGCGCGCCCAGTCGGCGTACGTCTCGGAGATGTGGTGATTGGCCGGGAGCGGGACGGGAGTTCCGGTGCTGCTGGTCATGTGTACGAGTCTGGCAGGCGGCACTGACAACGGCCCCCGTCGCCTGCTCGCGACGGTGGAGACCCCCCTCATCGACTGCGTGCCAGGTGTACTGCGAGTGCTCCCCGGTGTGGGACGGCAAGGACGACCTGTTCGACGTGGGCTCGCTCGACGACCTCGGCCTCCTGCCGAACCTGCGGCGGATCAGCGGCGCCCAGGACTGCGGACCGGGTGTCCGGTTCAAGGAGGGGATCCTCGCCGCCCGGGGCATCGCCTTCGACTGACGCCCCGTCTCGGTACGGCGTACGCCCTTTCGATGGCACGGCATCAGGTAATCGGACCACGTGTTCGGTCCCCGTGGCGCGGGCATGATCAACGGCATGAACGACGGCATGAACGACGAGCCGGGCCGGATCCTCCGCTGGAACTTCTTCATCGGCGGCCACCTGAGTGCGTCGGTCCCCGTACGCCTCGTCGAGCGCACCGACCGGGGTCAGCTGGTGTGGATGGAGACCGGCACCCCTATGTGGCGTACGGAACTTCCGAACGGGGGGCACCTGCGGGACATCGCACCGGACGACCGCCCGCCCGGCGGCTACCCGGTGGTCGCCGACCGCTGGCCGATGGGCAGCGCGCTCTTCTACCAGCCGGCCGGCGCGGCGCACTCGGTGCTCTGGCTGTTCGGCCGCAGACGGAAGTTCCGTGGCTGGTACGTGAACCTGGAACGCCGGATCCATCGCGGTGACGACATCGACATCACCGACCACGAACTCGACATCAACGTCGCGCCGGACCGGAGCTGGCGGTGGAAGGACGAAGAGTCCTTCGCCGAGAAGACCGGTCACCCCGTCTACTGGTCGGCGGACGAGGCCTCGGCGATCCGGAACGAGGGCGCCTCGGTGGCCCGGCTCGCCGAGGCCGGAACGTTTCCCTTCGACGGCACCTGGTGCGATTTCCGGCCGCCGTCCTCCTGGACCACGCCGCCCCGGCCGCCCGTCCCACGCCATCCGCTTCTCTGAACGGCCCCTGCTCCGACCGGATCCGGGGCGCTGACCAGGGCGTGTGCAAAATTCTCGGCCAGGGTGGCGGGATGGCAGTCATTGCCCGGGGTCACACCCCGTGATACACAGAGTAACCATACATATTCGGTCATACATCGATTCGATCCACAGCTCAGGGCGGTCGGACCGGTCAAATGTGCGGGATCCGGGTAAAGAGAGCCGCCAAGCCGTCGTACGAAAGCAGTTTCATCAGCGAAGATAGAGAGCGACCCGTGCCGTGTGGCAGGGGCAATGAACTACCCAACAGGGGCGGTGACTTACATGATCCTGGCAGCTGAAAAGGGCGACATCACCACCATCATCGGCGGAATCGCCCCGAACTGGGGGCCGTTCGGGACCTTGGGCAACGAGGCCCGCGTAATGATCGAGGTCGTGATGGCCATCGCCATCCTGCTCTGCCTCGGCATCGCGGTCTGGGGTGCGGCGAAACAGCGCATCGGTGCGACGGCACTGCGCGACACGTTCAGCGCCGAGCAGGGCAAGGGCCTGATCGTTGCCGGTCTGACCGGTGTGTTCATCATCGGATCGCTCGGAACCCTGTTCACCATCGTCTACGGAATGGCCGTCTGACCGGCTGTCATTCCACGCCAGGGGCAGTCCCGCCCACCCCCACACCACCCGTCCGTCGTGCCCACCGGCAGAGGTTGCGTCCCCTGATGTCGAGTCACCACACCGCGTCCGCGCGGCATCCCGCACGGCTACCGTCGTACTACCCGGTTCAGGCAACGGTTGAGGGGGCGTACGCGGCATGAGCCACGGCGATGAGAACGGCTACGACTCGGGCCGTACGGATGATGAATACAGCACCATCGGCGGGACACGCCAGACCCGTACCCGCCTGCCCGACGGCGCGGGCGGCGACGGCTACAACGCCCCCCGCCGCCCCGCACGCGCTTCCCGCTCGCTCATCACGATGGCCGGCGTGGTCGTCCTCCTGATCGCGGCCATCGCTTTCGCCAACATGGGCGGGGGCCGCGGGGACGGCAACGACGGTGATTCGGCAAGCGCGGGGAACAAGCCGGAGGCCGCGTCGACAGCTGCCACGGGGACCAAGCCGGTCACCGGGAAGAACGGCACGATTCCGTCGGGGTTCGCGCATGACGAGCAGGGGGCGCAGAGCGCGGCGTCCAACTACGCGGTGGCGCTGGGCTCCGTCGGGATGTTCAACGCACACACCCGACGAAGCATCGTTGAGACCACCCACGACCCGGCTGTCGTGGAGAACCTGCTGACCGCCCTGACGAAGGCATACTCTCCGGGCTTCCTCGAGAACGTCGGCCTCAACAAGGACGGCACCACCCCCAGTGGCCTGACGTTCGTTTCCCGGACCATCCCCGTCGGCACGAAGGTGGTCGAGCGAAGCGGCGACACCGCCACAGTCGAGGTCTGGTGCACGGGGCTAGTGGGAATGGCCGGACAGGGCTCCACCAAGCCCGTCACAGCGACCTGGTTCACCATCTCCGAGAAGCTCAAGTGGGTCGGAGGCGACTGGCGAATCGAGTCGTCGAGCCAGAAGGAAGGCCCCACGCCCGTAAACGGCGACAACAGAGCATCGACTGCAGACGAAATCGCTGGTGCGGTCGAGGGATACGGAGGCTTCACTTATGCCCGATAGCCGCCACCCGAGCGCGCGTTCCCTCCTAGCAGTCCTGGGAAGCCTGCCAGCCACCGTGATCCTGCTGGCTTCGCAGGCAGCCGCAGCCCCTTCACCGTCGCCCACGCCGTCGCCCAGCAAGAGCAACGACGCATGCGACCTCATCGTCGGGCTTGCCAAGGACTACTGCGAAAAAGGCGACGCAGCCCCCAAGACCAACGTCCCCTCCACCGTCGACAACTCCCTCGACCCCCTCTCCTCCCTGGCCCGCGGCTGCGCCGACGCCGCCGCATGGATCGTCGGCAAGCTCAGCGAGGCCGTGGAGGGCACCGCCAACGTCGACTTCACGAACACCAAGTTCCTCCAGCAGTACGCGATCGTCTTCGCCGCCTCCACCGTCCTGACGCTCGTCCTGTGGCTGCTCGCCGTCGCCAAGCGGGCGATCCGTGGCGTGCCGCTGACCACCGCGATCTCCGAGGCCATCGGGTTCCTGTGGCTGACGGTGCTCGCCTCCGCGTTCACCCCACTGATCCTCTACACGGTCGTCTCCGCGACCGACGGCGTCACCGATGTCATCGCCTCGTCCTCCGGTGGGCAGACCGACGTCTTCTTCGGATCGTTCGCCGAGGCGCTCAAGAAGGGCTCCGACATCGGCGGCGGGCCGATCATGCTGATCGTCGTCTCGCTCGTCTCGATCCTCGCCGCGGGCGTCCTCTGGCTGGAGCTGGTGATCCGGGCCGCCCTGCTCTACGTAGGCGCCCTGCTCGGCACCGTCGTCTACGCCGGGCTCGTCGACAAGAACATGTGGGGCCACGTCCGGCGCTGGGCGGGCATCATGGTCGCGGTGATCATGGTGAAGCCGGTCATCGTCGTCGTGCTCGGGCTCGCCGGTGCGCTCTCCCAGAACGACGGGCCGAACGCGTTCTCCGCCGTCGTGTCCGGTCTCGCCATCATCCTGCTGGCGATCTTCGCCTCCGCGATGATCTACCGCTTCGTCCCCGGCTTCGGCGACGAGATCCAGGGCGCCCGCACCAACCGCAAGCAGGCCACCGACGGCTCCCAGGCCGCCGCGCTGATCAGCTCCCCCGCCGCCCTCGTCTCCCAGGGCATCAAGACCCACAGCAGCCGCAGCGGCCAGAACAGCGGCGACAGCGGCAGCGGTGGCGGCCGGCCCGCCAACGCGATCAGCGGCGGAGTCGCCGCGCACAGCTCCCGCAGCTCCGGCGGAAGCGGTGTCGGCGGCGCCACACCTCCGCCGCGCAGCGGATCCGGACCGACCTCCGGCACCCCGCACGGCAGCCGCTCCCACCGAGGTGGCGGATCAGGCAGTTCAGGTAACAACAGCACGGGAGGTGGAGGGCGTTGACGACTCCGTCCCATACGATCGCGCCCCGCCGTACGTATCTCATCGGCCGGGCCCGGCCGAACGCGATCGTCGGCAAGAACCGCGAGACCGGCGAGATCGCCCTGATCATCGCCGGCGCGTTCCTCGGCATGATGAGCGGGCTGATCGTCCCGATCCTGTCCCTGCGGATCGTGCTGCTCACGGGCTTCCCGCTCCTCGCCCTGGCGATCGTGTACCTCCCGTACAAGCACCGCACCTTCTACAAATGGTTCGAGATCAACCGCAGCTACAAGCGCTCCCTGCGCCGCGGTACGACCTACCGCTCCGCCGCCATGGAGGCGGGCGTCGGCGCCGACGGGCGTGAGGTCGAGATCGGACCGCCCCCCGGCATCGGCCGGATCAACTGGCTCGCCGCCCCTTTCGGCCCGGACGAGATCGCCGTACTCCTGCACGCCGACCGCCGCACCGTCACCGCCGCGATCGAGATCGAGGGCCCCGGCGTCGGGCTCCGCGACAGCGAGGACCAGGAAGCGCTCGTCGACCGGTTCGGCACCCTGCTGAAGCACGTCGCCAACGGGGACGGCTTCGTGACCCGCATCCAGATGCTGGCCCGTACGCTCCCCGCCGACCCCGACGCGCACGCCAAGGACGTCGCCCAGCGCGGCGACAAGACGTCCCCGGGCTGGCTCCAGGATTCCTATGACCAACTCCAGTCCATGGTCTCCACCTCCAGCGAGCAGCACCGCGCCTACCTCGTGGCCTGCATGCACTACACCCGCGAACTGGCCGCCGAGGCCAACGCCATGGCCCGCGCCGCCCGCCCCCAGGCCGGCCGCAGGCTCGACAAGGACGCGGGCCTCGCCGTCGTCATGGCGCGCGAGCTCACCGACATCTGCGCCCGCCTCGCCGAGGCCGACATCCGCGTCCGCCAGCCGCTCGGCCAGAGCCGGCTCGCCTCCCTGGTGCACTCGATGTACGACCCCGACCACCCCATCGACCACATCCAGGCCATGACCAAACGCAACGCCTGGCCGGCCGAACTGGACGCGGTCGAGCCGACGTTCCTCCAGGCCAAGACCCGCGAGTCGGTCACCCGCGCCCCCTGGTGCCACTCCACGGCCTGGGTGAAGGAGTGGCCGATGACCCCCGTCGGCGTCAACTTCCTGGCCCCGCTCCTCGTCCACACCCCCGATGTGATCCGTACGGTCGCGGTCTGCATGGACCTGGAACCCACCGAGGTCGCCATCGAGCGGATGCTCACCGAGAAGACGAACGACGAGGCGGAAGCCAGCCGCCAGGCCAAGATGAACCGCACCGTCGACCCCCGCGACATCGCCGCGCACGGCCGCCTCGACCAGCGGGGTGAAGATCTCGCGAGCGGCGCGGCCGGGGTGAACCTGGTGGGGTACATCACCGTGTCGTCACGCTCGCCCGAGGCCCTGGCCCGCGACAAGCGCACGATCCGGGCCTCGGCCGGCAAGTCGTATCTCAAGCTGGAGTGGTGCGACCGCGAGCACCATCGCGCCTTCGTGAACACCCTGCCGTTCGCCACCGGCATCCGCCGCTAGCCGTACGACAACCCGCACAGCAACCGGGACAACCGAGAGAAACGAAAGGGAGGTCGGTCACGCCATGCGAGATCCGCTGTCCGCGCTGTCGGACGCCTTCACCGCCTTCCTCTTCGGGAAGGTGGAGACGACCAGGCTGCCCGTCCGCACATCGACCGGACAGGCCCAGGCCGTCTATCTGCCCACCGCGGCCCCCGGCCTCGGCGACTCCGGCGTGATCATCGGCCGCGAGGTCTACTCCGGCAAGGGCTACATCTACGACCCCTTCCAGCTGTACGGACAGCAGCTGCCCGCCCCGCACTGGCTGGTGCTCGGCGAGTCCGGCAACGGCAAGTCCGCGCTGGAGAAGACGTACGTGCTCCGCCAGCTCCGCTTCCGCGACCGCCAGGTCGTCGTCCTGGACGCCCAGGGCGAGGACGGCGTCGGCGAGTGGAACCTCATCGCCCAGGAGCTCGGTCTCACCCCGATCCGCCTCGACCCGACCGCCGCCCTCAACGGCGGCATCCGGCTCAACCCGCTCGACCCCTCGATCACCACCACCGGCCAGCTCGCCCTGCTCCGTACGATCATCGAGGTCGCGATGGGGCACGGCCTGGACGAGCGGTCCGGCTTCGCGCTGAAGGTCGCCCACGCCTACGTCAACGAGACGATCACCGACCGGCAGCCGGTCCTGACCGACATCGTCGAACAGCTCCGCCACCCGGAGCCCGAGTCCGCCGAGGCGATGAACGTCGACATAGACGATGTACGGGCCTGGGGCCTGGACGTCGCCCTCGTCCTGGACCGGCTGGTCGACGGTGACCTGCGCGGCATGTTCGACGGGCCGACGAGCGTCGGCATCGACCTCGACGCCCCGCTGATCGTCTTCGACCTCTCGCACATCGACCGGAACTCGATCGCGATGCCGATCCTCATGGCGATCGTCGGCGTCTGGCTGGAGCACACCTGGATCAGGCCCGACCGGAAGAAGCGCATCTTCCTGGTGGAAGAGGCCTGGCACATCATCAACTCGCCCTTCGTGGCGCAGCTCTTCCAGCGCCTGCTGAAGTTCGGACGCCGCCTCGGCCTGTCGTTCGTGGCCGTCGTCCACCACCTCAGCGACGTCGTCGACGGAGCGGCGGCCCGCGAGGCCGCGGCGATCCTCAAGATGGCGTCGACCCGCACGATCTACGCCCAGAAGGCCGACGAGGCCAGAGCGACGGGACGCGTGCTCGGCCTGCCCCGGTGGGCGGTCGAGATCATCCCGACCCTCACCCCCGGCATCGCCGTCTGGGACGTCAACGGCAACGTCCAGGTGGTCAAACACCTGATCACCGAGGCGGAACGCCCCCTGGTCTTCACCGACCGCGCCATGACCGAGTCCTCCGCCGCCGAACTCCTCCCCGAGGACGTACTCGCCGCGGACCTGGAGGCGGAGCAGCGCGCGGCACGGATCGAGCACCAGCAGCGGCTGAACGATTCGTCCGAGTCAACGGTGGCATGACATGGCGGGGCGCGCTGAGCAACGTAACGGCGGCAGTGGAAGCAGCGGCGGCATCCCGGACGGCCTGCTGATCGGCCTGCTGGCCTTCCTGCTCGGGCTGACGCTACTGGCGTGGACAGCCACCGGGCTGGCCGGACTGTTCGCGCGCGGCGCGTGGCCGGAGGGCGTCACGCTCGCCGAGACCCCTTTGTCGATGCGTCGGCTCGTCACCGCACCGCACGACCTCCCGGCCGCCTGGCCGAACACCCCGGCGGGCGAGCTCTCCGGGTACGGGCTCTTCTGGGGCCTGTTCATCGGCGAACTGATGGTGCTGCTGGTACTGACGGTGTTCGTGCTGGGCGTGGTGGCCCGCTGGCGGGCGGTACGGGCGCGGCAGCGCAGCGAGCGGTACGGGGGCGGCGAGAGGGACGGGCACGGGAGCGAGCGCGGAAACAAGTACAGGAACGAGTACGAGGACGAGGACGAGCCCGTACGGTCCCGGCAGCAGCAGAATCCCCGCCGCCGGGCACAGCCGCCCGCGGCTGCTTCTGCCTCCGCCCCTGTCCCTGCCCCCGCTGCCGTCCCCGTGGAACACGCCCTGGCCAGCACCACCCTTCTCACCGGAGCCGGAGCCGGAGCCGAAGCCGGTGCCAGTACCGAAGCCGGTGCCGTTTCCGGTGCCGAAACCGTTTCCGGCACCGAACCCGGAAGCCCCGCCCCCGGCCTCCCCCCTCTGCCCTCCCCGCGCGCCCCCGTCGTCTACGGACCGGCCGCGACGCGTCGTCCCACCGCCGTCCAGGCCATCAACGAAGCCGACGGCCCCGCGCTCGTCGTCACCTCCGACCCCAGCGTCTGGGCCGAGACGAAGGACGCCCGCGCCAAACTCGGCCCGGTCCTCGTCTACGACCCGGGCCACCTCTGCGACACCCCGGCCCGCCTCCACTGGTCCCCCACCGCAGGCTGCGAACAGCCCGAGACGGCCGCCGCCCGCTCCGCCGCGCTCCTGGCCCCGGTCCGGCCGCAGGCCCGTATCGACGCGGCGACCGCCGACACTGCGGAAACGCTCCTGCAGTGCTGGCTGCACGCCGCCGCCATAGACGGCCGGCCCTTCCGCCAGGTCCACCGCTGGGCCCTCGGCGGCAGCGCCCACGAACCGGTGCGCCTGCTCCGTTCCCACCCCAAAGCGGCGTCCGGACTCGCCGGTCTGCTGGAGTCCGCGCTGACCGCCCACCCCGAACGACGCGAGATGGCCCAGGCGTTGACGGTACGGGCGTTCGGCGCGCTCTCGTCGGTGCACATCCGCGAGGCCTGCACGCCGAACCGGTCCGATTCGCTCGCGCTGGAATCTTTCGCGGGCGAGGGGGGCACCCTCTATGTGGTGGGTGAGCCTATCGAGGACCCCCGCTCGGGGCCGGGAGCGATGCCCCTGCTCACGGCGCTCGCCTCGCACGTGGTCGAGCACGGCCGCCGCATGGCCGCAAGGTCATCCGACGGTCGGCTCGACCCACCAATGACGCTCGTGCTCGACGACATCGCCGCGGTGGCACCGCTCCCCCGGCTCCCGGAACTGCTGGCGAACGGCCGGGGGATGGGACTGCCGACCCTGGCCCTCCTCCGCTCCCGGGAACAGGCCCGCTCCCGCTGGCCCCAGGGGGTATGACTCCTCGCGAGGCCCGCCACCAGGGGCTGTTCAAGCAGGAAGGGACTGTTAAGGCAGGTCAGGGATTGTTCAGGTAGGTGAGACCGCCAGGACGCGCCGGTTGCTGTCGTCGTCATCGGTGATGCCGAGCTTGTCGAACATGGAGGTGGTGTACTTGCCGATGGCACTCTCGCTGAGGAAGAGCCGCCCGCCGATGGCCTGGTTGGGCAGTCCTTCGGCCATGAGGCCGAGCCCTGTTCGCGTTCGGTGAGCCCTTCCAGCCGTCGGTTCGAGGGCCCGCTGGAGAGCAGTTTGGCGATGACAGCAGGGTCCATCGCGGTCCCGAGACCAGCTACGCGTTCCAGAACACCGACGAACTGGTCGGCGTCGAACACGCTCTCCTTGAGGAAGTAGCCGATGCCACCGGCAACGTCGGCCAACAGCTAGCGGGCCCACCGTGGTACACCGTGACGCAGGCCGTCTGCATGCTGCCGGTCATCCGGGTCGCATTCATCACCCGGAGCTCCGCACTGCGCGCAGTCTTCCCCAAGCCGCGCTGACAAAGGAAAAGGCCGTAGAACGCAGAAAAGCCCCGTGTCCAAAAGGACACGGGGCTTTCCCGTAAAAGGAGTTCGGCGGCGTCCTACTCTCCCACAGGGTCCCCC
>NZ_JBIWKI010000027.1:0-116349 GCF_044765565.1 Streptomyces sp. NPDC102437
TTTCCCTTTCCGGCGAGTCCGACTCTATCAGATCCTTTCGGGCCTGATTCCCAGTCAGCGGGGTTTGTCTTCCCGGCCGTTGGGCCGTTCCGACGAGTGAGACTTTAGCGGAATCCTGGGCCCCGACGCTAATCGGGGCTCACGCTCCTTCGAACGTGGATTCCTCATTCCGCAAATGCGCACAGAAAGTCCGGCGACAGATGTCGCTGGTCAGATGTGGTTACTGCGGGATGGCTGTCCGGGGACCGACCGGAGTCGGCGCTCACGTCGGACAACTCGGAGCACACTACGGATGCGGGCAAGGCGTGTCAACCCCGGGCCGGGTCCGGTTGCCGGTGGAAGGCCAGGCGGTAGTCGCGGGGGCTGGTGGATACGTGGGTGGCGAAGTGCTGGCGCATGGTGATCTCGCTGCCGAAGCCGGTGCGGCGGGCCACCTCGGGGAGGGGGAGGTCGGTGCGTTCCAGGAGCTTCTGGGCTGCGGCGATGCGTTGGGTGATCAGCCAGCGCAGGGGGGTGGTGCCGGTGGTGGCCTGGAAGTGGCGGGCGAAGGAGCGGGGGGACATTCCGGCGCGGGCGGCGAGGGAGGCGACCGTGTGCGGTTCGGCCAGATGGGCCAGGGCGAAGGCGCGTACCGCGGCAAGGGTGTCGGCGTCGCGGTCGGCGTGGGGGGTGGGGTGCTCGATGAACTGGGCTTGGGTGCCGGTTCGGAACGGGGCCGTGACCATCGAACGGGCGACCGTGGCCGCTGTCTCGGCCCCGTGCATCGTGCGTACGAGGTGGAGGCAGAGGTCGATGCCGGCCGCGGTGCCCGCTGACGTCCAGATGTTGTCGTCGTGGAGGAAGAGGGCGTCCTGGGTCACCTTCACATGGGGGTAGGTGGCGCGGAGGTCGTCGGTGAGGCGCCAGTGGGTGACCGCTCGGCGGCCGTCCAGGAGGCCGGCCTGGGCGAGCGGGAAGGCTCCGCCGCACAGGGACGCGATCGGGGTGGCTCGGGCGTGGGCGCGGCGGAGGGCCTCCAGGACCGCGGCGGGGGCCGGGATCAGGTGGTCGTCGAGGCCGGGGACGACGATCAGGTCGGCGCGGGCGAGCCAGGCGAGGGTGCGGTCCGGGGTGAGGGAGAGTCCGCCGCGCAGGGCGATGGGGGCCGGTTCGGCGGCGGTGCGGCGCAGCTCGAAGGGCGGGACGCCGCGGTCGGTGCGGTCGACGCCCCAGACCTCCGTGATGACCGAGACGTCGAAGGCGCGGACGCCGGGGAAGGAGACGAGCGCGATGCGGGTGGGCTCGGAAGGGGTCGCCATCGTGGCAGTAAACCATCGGTCGATGGCTTTTTGACCTCTGGGGCATGGCGATGCCGGGCGGCAGGATCGTTCGCATGGAAATCGCAGAGAACGCGGCACTGATCGTGATCGACGTACAGAACGGCTTCGAGGAGGAGTCGTACTGGGGGCCTCGGAACAACCCGGAGGCGGACCGGAACATCGCGGGGCTGATCGATGCCTGGCAGTCGAGCGGGCGGCCGGTGGTGTTCGTACGGCATGACTCGCTCAAGCCGGATTCGCCGTTGCGGGTGGGGCAGTCGGGGAACGAGTTCAAGGGGTACGTGCAGGAGCGGCGCGGGAAGGGCGGTGGGCCCGAGCTGTTGCTGACGAAGAGCGTGAACTCCGCCTTCTACGGGACGCCCGATCTCGCCGAGTGGCTGGAGCGGAGCGGGATCCGGCAGCTCGTGGTGGTCGGGATCCAGACCAACATGTGCGTCGAGACCACGGCGCGGATGGGCGGGAACCTGGGGTACGAGGTGTTCGTACCGCTGGACGCGACGCACACCTTCGATCTGACCGGGCCGTGGGGGTGGACGCAGAGCGCGGACCAGCTGGCGCGGGCCACCGCCGTGTCGTTGCACGGCGGTGGCTTCGCGAAGGTGGTGCGCAGCGCGGAGCTGATCGCTGCCGCGGTCTAGGTCAGCCGTTGCCGGAGGCCAGTTCGCGGCTGCGGTCGCGGGCGGCTTCGAGGGCGGCGATGAGGGCGGCTCGTACGCCGTGGTTCTCCAGTTCACGGATGGCGCTGATGGTGGTGCCGGCCGGGCTGGTGACGGCTTCGCGCAGCTTGACGGGGTGTTCGCCGCTGTCGCGGAGCATCACGGCGGCGCCGATCGCGGCCTGGACGATCAGGTCGTGGGCCTGGGCGCGGGGCAGGCCGAGCAGGATGCCGGCGTCGGTCATCGCCTCGACGAGGAAGTAGAAGTACGCGGGGCCCGATCCGGACAGGGCGGTTGCCGCGTCCTGCTGGGACTCGGGGACGCGGAGGGTCTTGCCGACGCCGCCGAAGATCGCCTCGGCGGCGGCGAGGTGGTCGGTGGTGGCGTGGCTGCCGGCCGAGATGACGGACATGCCCTCGTCGACGAGGACGGGGGTGTTCGGCATGACGCGCACGACCGGGGTGCCCGCGGCGAGGCGGTCCTCGATGAAGGCGGTCGTGATGCCCGCTGCGGCGCTGATGACCAGGCGGTCGGGGGTGATGTGCCCGGAGAGCTCGTCGAGGAGCCGGCCCATGTCCTGGGGCTTGACCGCGAGGATGAGGATGTCGGCGCGCTTGGCGGCCTCGGCGTTGCTGACGGAGTCGACGCCGTAGCGGTTGTGGAGTTCCTCGGCGCGCTCGGAGCGGCGCGTGGTGACCAGCAGGTTCGCCGGGCGCCAGCCCGCCCGGATCATGCCGCTGAGCAGGGCCTCGCCGATCTTGCCGGTGCCGAGTACTGCGACTGTCTGGGTCATGTGGTTCACCCTCCGGGCTGTGCTGACGGATCTCGGTGCTCGTGTCCGTCATCCTCGCACCGGCCCGTCAGGCGGTGCGGCGGCGGAGGGTGGCGGCGCCGAGGGCGAGTACGAGAAGGGCGCAGCCCGCCACGACCAGTACGTCGCGGACGAAGTCACCGGTGACGTCGGTGTGGCCGAGGACCTGGTTCATGCCGTCGACCGCGTACGACATGGGCAGCACGTTCGAGATCGCTTCGAGGAATGGGGCCATCCGGTCGCGGGCGATGAACAGTCCGCAGAGCAGGAGCTGCGGGAAGATCACGGCGGGCATGAACTGGACGGCCTGGAACTCGGAAGCGGCGAAGGCGGAGACGAACAGGCCCAGTGCCGTGCCGAGCAGCGCGTCGAGCAGGGCGACCAGGAGCAGCAGCCACGGGGATCCGATGACGTCCAGGCCCAGCGCCCAGACCGAGACGGCGGTGGCCAGGAGCGACTGGACGATCGCCACGGCGCCGAACGCGAGGGCGTAGCCGGCGATCAGGTCGCCCTTGCCGAGCGGCATCGCGAGGAGGCGTTCGAGGGTGCCCGAGGTGCGTTCGCGCAGGGTGGCGATCGAGGTCACCAGGAACATCGTGATCAGCGGGAAGATGCCGAGGAGCGAAGCGCCGATGGCGTCGAAGGTGCGGGGGCTGCCGTCGAACACGTAGCGGAGCAGGGTGATCAGCACTACCGGGACCAGGAGCAGCAGAGCGACGGTGCGGGCGTCGTGGCTGAGCTGGCGCAGGACCCGGGCGGCGGTGGCGAGGGCACGGGCCGGGCTCAGGAGCGGGGTGCCGGTCGCCGGGGTGGGTGCCGGGGTCGGTGTCGTACTCATCGGGCGGGCTCCTGACGGGTGGCGGCCTGGTCGACCAGGTGGAGGAACGCCGCTTCGACGGTGTCCGCGCGGGCGGCGGTGCGCAGCGCCTCGGGGGTGCCGTCGGCGAGGATCTCGCCCTCGCGCATGAGGAGCAGGCGATGGCAGCGTTCGGCCTCGTCCATGACGTGCGAGGAGACGAGGAGCGTGGTGCCGCGGTCGGCGGCGAGGCGGTGGAAGAGGTTCCACAGGTCGCGGCGGAGTACGGGGTCCAGGCCCACGGTGGGTTCGTCGAGGACCAGGAGTTCCGGGGTGCCGAGCAGGGCAACGGCGAGGGAGGCGCGGGCGAGCTGGCCGCCGGAGAGTGTGCCGGCGAGGGCGTCGGCGTGGCTGGTCAGGTCGACCTCGGTGATGGCACGGGTGACGGCGGCGCGGCGGGCGTCGCGGTGTCGGCGGCCCGGCCGGAGGATCGCCGCGAAGTAGTCCAGGTTCTGCCGGACGGTCAGGTCGGCGTAGACGGACGGGTCCTGGGTGACGTATCCGATGCGTGGGCGGAGCGTGGGGTGGCCGGCGGGGCTGCCGAGCACGTCGAGGGTGCCGGTGACCTTGGCCTGGGTGCCCACGACGGACCGCATCAGGGTCGATTTCCCGCAGCCGGAGGGGCCGAGGAGGCCGGTGACCCTGCCGGGTTCGACGGTGAAGTCGATGGAGTGCAGGACCGTGCGGTCGCCTCGTACGACCGTGAGGCCGTGGGCCTCGATGGCGGCCCCCCGGTTATTCATCATGTGATGAATATGGTCCCGGGGTGCCTGCCCGTCAAGAGGTGGTGCCGGGGCCGAAAGGGGGTGAAGCGGGGACGACGGCCACGCTCAGGTCGGCCGCGTAGCTCTCCTCGACCATGCCGTCCGGGAAGAGTTCCGCCAGCCGGGCGCCCTCCTCGGCGAGGAAGCGTCGCGTGGGTTCCGCGCCGAGGGCGAGGAAGGCGGAGTGGCTGCCGAGGTTGGCGAGGTGGGTGTCGAGGGGCACCCACCGCGTCCGGGGCACCCGGCGGTGCGCGAAGTCGAGCCCGGACGGCAGGTCGCGGGGGCGGACGGCCGAACCGTGGGCGGAGTCGCCGGCGCCGAAGAAGCGGCGCAGCCGGGCGTCCTGCTCGGCGATCCACGGGACGGAGTGGTCGGAGACGTTCCACCAGAGGGCGAGGGCGCCGCCGGGCGAAGGACGCGCAGCGCCTCGGAAGCGGCGAGGGCCGGGTCCGTCCAGTGCCAGGACTGGGCGTACGTGATCAGGTCGGCCGATGCGGTGGCGAGGGCCTGGCCGGCGGATCAGGGTCGGACAGGGCGCGGCGTCTGGTGCGGTGCATCGCAAGGCGCCGGAGCGTCCTGATAGCGGAGCTGTCCGGACGTTTCGGCAACGCCGCGAGGTGCCGTGCCAGACGCCGCGACCCCGGCCATGATCCGCCGGCCGGGCCCTGGGGGAGGTGGTTGCCGTCGCCGCGTACGACGGGCAGGTGCGGGAGCGAGCGGTGGAGTTCCGCCGCCATGCCGGCGCCCGGTTCGACGGCGGTGACCCGGGCGCCGCGTTCGTGGAGGAGCCGGGTGGAGATGCCCGTGCCGGCGCCGATGTCGGCGGTGCGGGCGCCGCGCAGGGGGCGGTGGGCCAGTTCCTCGACCGCGTCGAAGAGCGCGGGCGGGTAGCCGGGGCGGGCCGCGGCGTACTGGGCGGCGGCGCGGTCGAAGGAGAGCGCGCGGGGCGGGGCCGGGGTGCCGGCGGTGAGGAGGTGGGGGCGGATTCGGGTGCGGGGCGGTGGGAATCGGCGGGAACCATGGGTTCATCGTGGCTCGCGCCGGGGGCGTGCGCCGGTGCTTCTACCGGGTCGGCGAGCGGGCGCGGGCTCACGCGCCGTCGGGGCGGAGCCGGGGAGCCTACTTGCGCTTGGGGCGCTTGCCCTTGGTGTTCTTGCGGGCCGCCGGGTTCCCGGTGCGCGCCGTGCGGCGCTTCTCGTAGCGGGCCAGGGCCGTCTCGTACTCCGTGCGGTGCAGCTGCTCGCCCGGCGCCTCGCGGAAGGTACGGAGGAAGTACGCGATCAGCGAGCCGACGAAGCCGATCGTCTTGAGACCGCGCAGATTGGCCTCGCGCGCCGGGTCGGCGGGGCGGCGGCTGAACCCTTCCCAGGTCTTGCGGAAGGCGATGGCGCTGCAGATGGCGAACATCAGCACGACCAGGATGCCGACGAAGCTGCCGACGTCGGCGATCTCGAGCCCCTGGTAGGCGAACCGGAGCACGAAGCAGGCGGCGACCGCGGCGGCCAGCGAGCCGACCGCCGCCCCGACGCGTCGCAGCCCGTAGCCCCCGCTGTGGTCGACCCAGGTCGTACCGAAGAAGCGCAGGGGCTCGGGCTGCGGGCCGGGCGTGCTGGAGCCGGGGGCTTCACTGTTCTCGCTCACGAAGCCGATTATCCCCGGGCGGTCGCGGGCCCGGACCCGCCGGGCACCGCCCCGGTCAGTCGCAGCGCGGTGCGATGTAGCCGTCGCTGCCCGTGTGGACGTAGGCGTCCGCCACGAACTGGCCGTTGGCGATGTTGTCCCAGAGGTTCGAGGTGCCGTACGGGCCGGTGACCCGCTCCCCCGGCTTCTGGCAGTAGACCGGGACCTTCATCCCGTACGGGAGGGTCCTGACGATCCCGTACTTGGTGCCCGGTCCGGTGCGGACGTTGACGCGGTAGCCGGGCGCGATCGGGTACCTGGTGACGTCGTCGGAACCGGCGAGCGCCGCCACGTCCTCGGTGGCTTCGGCGGTGGCGTCGGTCGTGATGTCGGTGTGCTCGTCCATGGCCATGAGGCCCTCCCCCGTCGAGAGTCGATGCGTACGACGCGCAGGCTACTAAGCCCCGACCTGATCGCACGCACCATCGACTAGGCTCCGTGCGTCGCGCTTGCGGACGAACACACGGGGGTGGGCGATGCCGCCGCTGCGAGGTACCGGAGCCAATCCGGAAGCGGAGCATCCGGAGTACGCCGGGCAGTACCGTCTTGAGGCGCGTCTCGGCGCCGGCGGCATGGGGGTCGTGCACCTGGCCCGCTCCGCCTCCGGACTGCAGCTCGCCGTCAAGGTGGTGCACGAGCAGTACGCGGCGAACCCGGAGTTCAGGGCGCGTTTCCGGCAGGAGGTCGGGGCGGCCCGGCGGGTCAGCGGCGCCTTCACCGCGCCGGTCGTCGATGCCGATCCGGACGCCGAACGGCCCTGGATGGCCACTCTGTACGTGCCCGGCCCCACGCTCGCCGACCAGGTGAAGCGGAACGGGCCGATGGCCCCGGCCGCGCTGCGCAGGCTGACGGCCGGGCTCGCCGAGGCGCTGCGGGACATCCACCGGGCCGGTGTCATCCACCGTGATCTCAAGCCGAGCAACGTACTGCTCTCCGACTCCGGGCCCAAGGTCATCGACTTCGGGATCTCCCGCCCGTACGACAGCGATCTGCGCACCGAGACGGGCAAGCTGATCGGCTCGCCGCCCTACATGGCGCCCGAGCAGTTCCAGCGGCCGCGTGAGGTCGGGCCCGCCGCCGATGTGTTCGCTCTGGGGGCCGTGCTCGTCCACGCGGCGACCGGCCGGGGGCCCTTCGACTCGGACAGCCCGTACATCGTGGCCTACCAGGTGGTGCACGACGAGGCAGATCTGGCGGGGGTGCCGGCGGACCTGGCTCCGCTGATCGGGCAGTGCCTGACGAAGGACCCCGCCGGGCGGCCCACCCCGGACGAGATCATGACGACGCTGCGTCCGCCCTCGTACGAGGCCGCCGCGTTCATACCGTCGCAGCGGCGGCCGGCCACCGGTCCGGCGCCCGTACCGCAGACCGGGTCCGACGCCTCTTCCGGCGCGGAAGCGGACACGCACGGGGGCGAGGGCGCGGCGGAGCGGGCCGGGAAGCCTGCGGCCAAAAGCGGCAAGCGGCGGTGGCTGGCGGCCACCGCGGCGCTGCTGGTCATGGGGGCCGGCGGGGTGTGGGCCGTCGGCACGGGCGCCGATTCCGGCCGGGCCGGTGAGTCGGCCGGCGCGGGCGGGACGAAGGACTCGGCGCAGGAGTTCGCCCCGTGGCGGGCGGCCCTGCGGACCACCGGCAAGGCGACCCCGGCCTGTTCCCCGGCGGACGGCGCCGGGGCGGAGGCGTCCGGTCCGCCCGCACTGTACTGCGCGGCGGACGGCATCGGTGTCTCCCGGCTGGATCCCTCGGACGGCCGGGTGCTGTGGTCGCGCGGCCCCGAGACCGACGCACCGGCGGTCGGCGTGGTGTCGGTCTCCGGCGGTCTGGTGCACACGGCGGTGCCGGGCGGGAAGCTCCGGGCGTACGACCCCGCCGAGGGCGAACAGGTCTGGGCCGCCGACCTCTCCCCGTACCCGGGCACCCCCTTCGACGCGGGTGACGCGCTGCTGCTGGTCGCCGAGGACGGCACCACCGAGGCACTCGACTCCGCGACCGGGGTGTCCCTCTGGCGGCATCGGCTCGGCGGGCACCAGCGCCCGGACTACGCGCTGTACGACGCCCGCACCGGGCTGGCCTACGCGTTCGAGCACTCGGCCTACGGATCGACCACGCTGGTCTCCGCCGTCCACGCCACGACGGGGCGCACGGAATGGCAGCGGCGGCTGGACGGGATGCTGACACCGGTGGGGACCTCTGACGGTGCGCTCGTCATGACGGCCATGAACGGGGACGCCCAGACCGTCGGGCTCGTCCGCTACGAACCGGGGGCGCGCAGCGCCGTACGGATGGCGCTGCCGTTCCGGATGAACGAACCGGAGGTCGTACTGGGCGGGGACACCGCCTATCTGCTGGCGCACGGCGGGACGCTGGTCGCCGTCGACACCCGCCCGGCCGAGGGCGGAAGAACGGTGCGCTGGCAGCTGGAGACCGGTGCCGGGCGGACCTCCGCTCCCGTCCTCGCCGCCGGGGACCGTCTGTACTTCTCGGCGGCGGACGGACGGCTGCTGGCCGTGGACACCGAGCACGGGAAGCTGCTGGGCCAGACGGGCCCACGGCTGCGGAACGGGAGGCTCACGTACTCCTCGGCGCTGCCCGCCCCGGTCGCCGCCGGGCGGACCGTCTTCGGGACCGCGCCCGACGGGTCCGTGTTCGCCGTGGACGGGCAGGACCCCGCCCGCTGGTGAGAGCGGGCGGGGTCCTGATCGATCGGTGTGCCGGTCAGCCCAGCTTGGACACGTCGCGCACCGCGCCCCGGTCCGCGCTCGTCGCCATCGCCGCGTAGGCACGCAGCGCGGCCGAGACCTTGCGCTCGCGGTTCTTCGGCGCGTACACGCCGTTCAGCGCCTCGCGGCGGGTGGCCAGCTCGGTCTCGGGGACGAGGAGCTCGATCGAACGGTTCGGGATGTCGATCCTGATCCGGTCGCCGTCCTCGACCAGCGCGATCGTGCCGCCCGACGCGGCCTCCGGCGACGCGTGGCCGATGGACAGACCCGACGTACCGCCGGAGAAGCGGCCGTCGGTAACCAGGGCGCAGCTCTTGCCCAGGCCGCGGCCCTTGAGGAAGGAGGTCGGGTAGAGCATCTCCTGCATGCCGGGGCCGCCGCGCGGACCCTCGTAACGGATGACGACGACGTCGCCCTCCTTGATCTCCTTGCGGAGGATCTTTTCGACGGCCTCGTCCTGCGACTCGCAGACGACCGCCGGGCCCTCGAAGGTCCAGATCGACTCGTCGACGCCCGCCGTCTTCACGACACAGCCGTCCTCGGCGAGGTTCCCCTTGAGGACCGCGAGGCCGCCGTCCTTGGAGTAGGCGTGGGCCAGGTCGCGGATGCAGCCGCCGGCCGCGTCCAGGTCGAGGGTCTCCCAGCGCTCCGACTGCGAGAAGGCGGTCGCGGAACGGACGCATCCGGGTGCCGCGTGCCAGAGCTCGACGGCCTCCGGGGACGGGGAGCCGCCGCGGATGTCCCAGTCCTTCAGCCACTGGGCGAGGGAGTCGGAGTGGACCGAGTGCACGTCCTCGTCGAGCAGGCCGGCGCGGTGCAGCTCGCCGAGGAGGGCGGGGATGCCGCCGGCCCGGTGGACGTCCTCCATGTAGTACGTGCCGCCGGGGGCCACGTTGGGGGCGACCTTCGACAGGCAGGGGACGCGGCGCGAGACCGCGTCGATGTCGGCGAGGTCGTAGGACAGCTCGGCCTCCTGCGCCGCGGCGAGCAGGTGCAGGATCGTGTTGGTGGAGCCGCCCATCGCGATGTCCAGCGCCATCGCGTTGTCGAACGCGGCGCGGGTGCCGATGGAGCGGGGCAGGACCGTCGCGTCGTCCTGCTCGTAGTAGCGCCTGGTGATCTCGACGACCGTGCGGCCAGCCTCCTCGTACAGCGCCTTGCGGGCGGTGTGCGTGGCGAGGACGGAGCCGTTGCCGGGGAGGGAGAGGCCGAGGGCCTCGGTCAGGCAGTTCATCGAGTTGGCGGTGAACATGCCGGAACAGCTGCCGCAGGTGGGACAGGCGTTCTCCTCGATACGGAGGATGTCCTCGTCCGAGATGCTCTCGTCGACGGCGTCACTGATCGCGTTGACCAGGTCGAGCTTGCGGACCGTGCCGTCGACCAGGGTGGCCTTGCCGGCCTCCATCGGGCCGCCGGAGACGAAGACCGTCGGGATGTTGAGGCGCATCGCGGCCATCAGCATGCCGGGGGTGATCTTGTCGCAGTTGGAGATGCAGATCAGCGCGTCCGCGCAGTGCGCCTCGACCATGTACTCGACGGAGTCGGCGATCAGGTCGCGGGAGGGCAGGCTGTAGAGCATCCCGCCATGGCCCATCGCGATGCCGTCGTCGACGGCGATGGTGTTGAACTCGCGCGGCACGGCGCCCGCGGCCTTGATGGCGTCGGAGACGATCCGGCCGACCGGGGCCAGGTGGGTGTGGCCGGGGACGAACTCGGTGAAGGAGTTGGCGACCGCGATGATCGGCTTGCCGATGTCCTCGCTCGCTACGCCCGAGGCCCGCATAAGGGCGCGGGCGCCCGCCATGTTGCGGCCGTGGGTGACAGTGCGGGACCTCAGCTGGGGCATCGTCTCTCGCTCCTTCGACGTTTAAGACTGCCTCCGAGCGTACGCCTCCGGCTCCAAGATCTGGACACAGTGTCCGAAATGCGGGACGAAGTGCTCGGTGGGTGGGCGGGGTGCCCGTGCGGGTTCAGGACTCCGTCAGATAGCGCTGGAGCGTGGGGGCGACCATCTCGATGATCTCCTCGGGGTCGGCCGAAGCCAGCGGTTCCGCCCGGATCACATAGCGGAGCATCACGATGCCGAGCATCTGCGAGGCCGCCAGCTCCGCGCGGAACGTGGCGTCCGGTACGTCCAGTGCCTCCGCGACCCGTTCCAGGAGCCGGCGCAGCACGAAGCCCCGCAGGACCTTCGCCGCCGCCTCATGGGTCAGGGCGGATCGCATGACGGCCAGCAGCGGGGCCCTGGACGCCGGGTTCTCCCACACCGCGATGAAGTAGCGGGCCAGCCGCTCCCCCAGCCCGTCCGCGCCTTCGCCGAGGACGGCCGGAATCTCCAGGGCCGGCTCGAAGGACAGCTCGATGGCGGCCGCGAAGACCTCGTCCTTCGTGCCGAAGTAGTGGTGGACCAGGGCGGAGTCGACGCCCGCCGCCTTGGCGATGCCCCGGATTGACGTCTTGTCGTAGCCGCGCTCCGCGAATTCGTTGCGGGCCGCCTCCAGGATGCGGGTGCGCGCGTCGGGTCCGGTGGTCTCGTCGGTACGGGAGGGGCGGCCGCGGCGCTTGGGGGGTGTGGGGTCCGCGGGGCCGTCGTCGGCGCCGCCCGTGGAGTCGGCGCCGCCCGTGGAGTCGGCGCCGCCCGTGGGACCGCCCGTCACGGGCGCGGGGCCCGGGTCGGGGACGACGCCAGGTGGAGCCGGGTGAAGGCCAGCGCCTCCGCCAGATCGGCCTCGCGTTCGGCGGTGGACATGGCACGGCGGGTATTGACCTCGATGACGACATGGCCGTCGAAGCCGGTGCGGGCCAGGTGCTCCAGGAGTTCGGCACAGGGCTGGTCGCCGCGGCCGGGCACCAGGTGCTCGTCCTTGTTGGAGCCCTTGCCGTCGGCGAGGTGGATGTGGGCGAGCCGGTCGCCCATCCGGTCGACCATCGCCATGCCGTCCGTGCGGGCCGTCGCCGTGTGCGAGAGGTCCACGGTGAAGTGGCGGTAGTCGTCGTTGGTGACGTCCCAGTCGGGGGCGTACGCGAGCATCTCTCGGTCCCGGTACCGCCAGGGGTACATGTTCTCCACGGCGAACCGCACATCGGTCTCGTCCGCCATGCGCCAGATCCCGGTGACGAAGTCACGCGCGTAATTGCGCTGCCAACGGAACGGCGGATGGACGACCACGGTCGTCGCCCCGAGTTTCTCCGCCGCGGCGCGGGCCCGCTGGAGCTTCACCCACGGATCGGTGGACCAGACGCGCTGGGTGACCAGCAGACAGGGCGCGTGGACGGCGAGGATCGGCACCTGGTGGTAGTCGGAGAGCCGCCGCAGGGCCTCGATGTCCTGGCTGACAGGGTCGGTCCACACCATGACCTCGACACCGTCGTAACCGAGGCGCGCGGCGATCTCGAAGGCCGTCGCCGTCGACTCCGGGTAGACGGAAGCCGTCGACAGGGCGACCTTCGCATCCGGGATGCGCACCACTGGTTCTGCCACTGGGACAGCGTACGGGCAGTGGTACGCCCCGCCGAGAGGTCCCGGCGGAAAGTGAGCAGGGCCATGACGGGTTTCCGGCCGCCCGGCGACACCCCGCGACGCCCGGCCGGGCGTCGCTCAGCCGCCCAGCACGTCCGGCTCCCCCGTCGGCAGGTGGTCCAGGCGGCGCAGGATGACGCCCTCGCGCAGCGCCCAGGGGCAGATCTCCAGCTCCTCGACCCCGAACAGGTCCATGGCGCCCTCCGCGACCAGCGCCCCGGCGAGCAGCTGCGCGGCCCGGCCCTCGGAGACGCCGGGCAGGCCGCCGCGCTGCTCGGCCGTCATCGCCGCCAGCTTCGGCACCCACTCCTCCAGCGATTTGCGGGTGAGGGCGCGCTGCACGTACAGGCCCTCGGTGGAGCGTGCGGCGCCGGCGATCCTGGCGAGCTGCTTGAAGGTCTTGGACGTGGCCACGACATGGTCCGGGCGGCCGAGGCGGGTGAACTCCCCGACGCTCCGGGCGATCCTGGCCCGGACATGGCGGCGCAGCGCCTTCACCTCAGCCGGGTCCGGCGGATCGCCCGGCAGCCACCCGGCGGTGAGCCGGCCGGCCCCGAGCGGCAGCGAGACCGCGGCGTCCGGCTCCTCGTCGATGCCGTACGCGATCTCCAGCGAACCGCCCCCGATGTCCAGGACCAGCAGCCGCCCGGCCGACCAGCCGTACCAGCGGCGCGCGGCGAGAAAGGTGAGCCGGGCCTCCTCCGCACCGCTGAGGACGGCGAGGTCGACGCCGGTCTCCTCGCGCACCCGGGCCAGCACCTGATCGGCGTTGCTCGCCTCCCGCACCGCGGACGTGGCGAACGGCAGGACGTCCTCGCACCCCTTGTCCTCGGCGGCCTGGAGCGCGTCGGAGACCGTCGCCACGAGCCGGTCCACACCTTCGGGGCCGATCGCCCCGTCCTCGTCGAGCAGTTCGGCCAGGCGCAGCTCCGCCTTGTGCGAGTGCGCGGGCAGCGGGCGTGCGCCGGGGTGCGCGTCCACCACCAGCAGATGCACCGTGTTCGAACCCACGTCGAGGACTCCGAGTCTCATGGCAGGAACGCTACCGGGACGACAGACTTACTCTTGGCGCGTGCCAAAGACGAAAAAGGCGAAGCCGGGCAAAAACACGAAGAAGCAGAGAACCAAGCAGGAGGCGCAGCAGCAGGAAGTGAACGGACCGGTCCGGTCCGAGGACGAGACGGGGATCGACTTCGCGCGCGCCTGGGTCGAGTTCCCGGACCCGGGGGACGACGAACAGATCTTCCGCTGCGACCTGACCTGGCTGACCTCCAGGTGGACGTGCATCTTCGGCAGCGGCTGCCAGGGCATCCAGGCGGGCCGTGCGGACGACGGGTGCTGCACGCTGGGCGCGCACTTCTCGGACGAGGACGACGAGAAGCGGGTGGCGGGCCACGTGGAGCGGCTGACCCCCGAGCTGTGGGAGTTCCACGACGTCGGTACAGAGACGGGCTGGGTCCAGCTCGACGACGACGGGGAACGCCAGACCCGGCGCTGGAAGGGTTCGTGCATCTTCCAGAACCGGCCCGGATTCGCGGCGGGTGCGGGCTGCGCCCTGCACATCCTGGCGCTGCGGGAGGGCAAGGAGCCGCTGGAGACCAAGCCGGACGTCTGCTGGCAGCTGCCCATCCGGCGCACGTACGACTGGATCGACCGGCCCGACGACACCCGGGTGCTCCAGGTGTCGATCGGCGAGTACGACCGCAGGGGCTGGGGTCCCGGAGGCCACGATCTGCACTGGTGGTGCACCTCGGCGACCTCGGCGCACGGGGCCGGGGAGCCGGTGTACGTCTCGTACCGGCCCGAGCTCACCGAGATGATGGGCGAGAAGGCGTACGAGCGGCTCGTCGAACTGTGCGAGGAGCGGCTGTCCGCGCTGCTGCCGATGGCACCGCACCCCGCGGATCCGGTCCCTCCGGCCGATCCGGCGTGACCGTACGGGGGTGGGCCCCGGCCGGTCCACCCCTCGGCCCGTCGGGTCGGCCTGCCGAGTCGGCCCGTCGGATCGGGCCGTCGAGTCGGCCCGTCGGATCAGCCCGTCGGATCAGCCCATCGGAACAGCCCGTCGAGTCGGCCCATCGGATCGGCCCGTCGAGTCGGCCTGCCCCTCAGCCCGTCGGGGCCGTGCTCGGTCCCGGCCCGTCGGTGGGCGTCGGGTCCCTACTGGCCGACGGGTCCGGTGACGGGTCGGTCGGGCCCGGGTCCGTCGGGGTGGGCGTGGGATCGCTCGGGCGGGGCGTCGGGTCGGTCGACGGCGTGGGATCCGGCGAGGCCGTGGGCGGAGCCGACGGTCCGGTGGTGGCGGAGGGATCGGCGGGAACCGGGCGCCCCGGGCCCCCGGGCGTGAGCGGCGGTGTCCCACGCCCCCGGACCACCACCGCCGAACCCGACGGGGCGAGGGCGATGCGCGCGCTCCACGGGCCGGCCGGTTCCCGCCGTTGGTCCACCAGGACGTGGAGCGTGATGCTCTCGCCCGCGGCGAGGGTGCCCGAGTAGCGGCTCAGCCGCACCCAGGACGCGTCCGGGCGGGCCGACCAGGCGACCGGCGCGCCGCCCGACGCGGTCAGCCGGATCAGGGTCGAGCCGCCGGACGAGCGGGCCTCGACGGTGAGCCCGCCGGCGCCGCCCCGGCCCGGACCCGTACTGATCACCTCTGCCGAGACGTCCGGGGCGCGGCCGTCGGCGAAGCGGGCGCCGGGCTGGGGGCGGGCGTTGCCCGCGTTCTCGTAGTGGCCGTCCGCGGTGCCGTCGAGTTCGTGCCGGGCATCGCTGTCGGTGGCGGTGACCGAGGAGCCCTCGTGGCCCTCGCCGGTCTGCGGCGCGCCACGGTAAGCGGTCCAGAGCGCGATCACGGGGGCGGCGACGACCGTCGCCACCACCGTCGTCGTCACGACCCTGGCCCGTAGCCGGTCGCGGCGCGCGGCGTGGTCCTTCGGGTCCATGGGGTAACCCGTCCGGTCGAAGCGCGGGCCGCCGGAGCGGTTGCGCTGGGCGTGGACCATCGCGACGTACGCCGATGGCCAGGGCGCCTCGACGACCGGCAGCGCGGCGGCCGAGGTGACCGCGGCGCCGGGCCAGGGGCCCTTCGCACCGGCCCGTTCGGCGGCCCTGCGGCAGCGGGGACAGTCGTCGACATGGCGGACGAGTTCGCGGCGCAGGGCGGCGGAGAGCAGGACGCGGTGTTCGCCGGTGAGCCGGGCGACGGTGGGGCAGTTGCCGGTCTCGACGACGGCGAGGGCGGCGCGGGTGCGCTCCACCTCACAGGCTGCGGCGGCCAGCAGCTCACGGGCGGTCGCCGGTTGGAGACCCAGGACGGAGGCGACGGCGCGAGGGGGAAGGTGGTGGCGCACCGCCAGTTCGAGCGCCTCGCGCTGCTCGGGGGTGGTGCCCGCGGCCTCGGGCCAGGCCAGTTGGGCGAGTTCGCGGCGGTGCGCCTCGGCGGCGGCCTCGGTCTCGGTCTCGGGAGCGCGGGCGGGGCCTGCGGGGGCGCCGCCCGGCGTGAACGCGGCGGTGGCCGGAGCATTCGCGGCGACGACCGGGGGCGTGCGGCGTCCGGCGCGCGCCCCCTGGGGCACCGATCCGCCCGACGGCTGCTTGCCCGGAGGGCCGCCCGCCCGCTTCGTCTCCTGCTTCGAGGAGAGCCTGCGCGGCTGCTTCCCCGCCTTGTGGCTGTGCGCCTGGCGGCCCTGTTTCTGCTCGGCGAGCTTGCGCAGACATATCCATCTGGCCAGCGCGTACAGCCAGGATTTACGTTCCTCCTCGCCCGCCGGGCACCGGCCGTCCTGCCGTTCCGCGATCGCGAGCACACCGCCGAGTGCCTCGGTGGCGGCATCGTGGTCGCAGAGCACGGAGAGGCAGTAGGTGAACAGGCCGTCGAGATGCGGTTCGTACCGGGCGGGCGGCCGGCGCGGCGAAGTGTGCGCCGGGAGGCGGGGCGCACCGCGTCGCGCCCGGTGTGCGCCGGTGGTGTGCGTGGGGGGCTCCAGACCGCTGCTCGTCACCTTGCGACCGTAGGCAGCACAGCGCACACCTTTCGCTCCCCTTCAGCACTTTTAATCCTTACGGGTGAACGTACCCCTCAAAAGGGGACAGGAATTACCTATTCCGCCGGAAGCCCCACGGCATTCCGCCGGAGCCACCGCGCCCCGGGAGCGGGCGCGCACCGGCCTCCGGACCGTGCCGGGCGGCATTGTCGTACCCCACCTATACGGTTGCGCCATGGCTGCCCGTACGAAAACCGCGAAGGACCGGCCGTCCTACCGCTGCTCCGAATGCGGCTGGACGACCGCCAAGTGGCTCGGCCGCTGCCCCGAATGCCAGGCGTGGGGGACGGTCGAGGAGTTCGGCGGCGCCCCCGCCGTGCGGACCACCGCGGCCGGCCGGGTCAGCACCGCCGCGCTCCCCATCGGCCAGGTCGACAGCCGGCAGGCCACCGCCCGGTCCACCGGCGTCGGCGAGCTGGACCGGGTGCTCGGCGGCGGTCTCGTGCCGGGTGCCGTGGTGCTCGTCGCGGGCGAGCCGGGCGTCGGCAAGTCGACACTGCTGCTGGACGTCGCCGCCAAGGCCGCGAGCGACGAGCACCGCACGCTCTACGTCACCGCGGAGGAGTCCGCGAGCCAGGTGCGGCTGCGCGCCGACCGCATCCGGGCGATCAACGACCATCTGTACCTGGCCGCCGAGACCGACCTGTCCGCGGTCCTCGGCCATCTCGACGCCGTCAAGCCCTCGCTCCTCATCCTCGACTCCGTGCAGACCGTCGCCTCGCCGGAGATCGACGGGGCGCCGGGCGGCATGGCGCAGGTCCGGGAGGTCGCCGGGGCCCTCATCCGGGCCTCCAAGGAGCGCGGAATGTCGACGCTCCTGGTCGGCCATGTCACCAAGGAGGGGGCGATCGCGGGTCCCCGGCTGCTGGAGCACCTCGTCGACGTGGTGCTGTCCTTCGAGGGCGACCGCCACGCCCGCCTGCGGCTCGTACGGGGCGTCAAGAACAGGTACGGCGCGACCGACGAGGTGGGCTGCTTCGAGCTGCACGACGAGGGCATCACCGGCCTCGCCGACCCCTCCGGCCTGTTCCTCACCCGGCGCGACGAGCCCGTGCCCGGCACCTGTCTGACCGTCACCCTGGAGGGCAAGCGGCCGCTCGTCGCCGAAGTGCAGGCGCTGACGGTCGATTCGCAGATCCCTTCGCCCCGGCGCACCACCTCCGGCCTGGAGACGTCCCGGGTGTCGATGATGCTCGCGGTCCTGGAGCAGCGCGGCCGGATCAGCTCGCTGGGCAAGCGGGACATCTACAGCGCGACGGTCGGCGGTGTGAAGCTCTCCGAGCCCGCTGCGGACCTCGCGGTCGCGCTGGCGCTGGCCAGTGCCGCGAGCGACACCCCGCTGCCGAAGAACCTGGTGGCGATCGGTGAAGTGGGCCTCGCGGGCGAGGTCAGAAGGGTCACCGGGGTCCAGCGCAGGCTGGCCGAGGCGTACCGGCTGGGCTTCACGCACGCGCTGGTCCCGACCGACCCGGGCAAGGTCCCGGCCGGTATGAAGGTCACAGAAGTCGCCAACATGGGCGACGCGCTGAGAGTCCTCCCGCGCCGGTCTCGCGCACAGGCCCCCCAGGAGGAGAGCGCACGCCGGTAGACTTTGCCCTGGTCTCGCCCGTCCGCACGAACGGTACGAGGGACGTAAGGGCACCGCAAACCTGTGACCGGAGGAGTGCAGTGGCAGCCAACGACCGGGCAGCATCGCCCGGAAAGTCCGGCCAAGGCACCGGTAACGAGGCGCTCATGCGCGCCTCGCTGAGCGCCGTGGCGCCCGGAATGGCGCTGCGGGACGGACTGGAGCGCATCCTCCGCGGCAACACCGGCGGACTGATCGTGCTCGGCATGGACAAGACCGTCGAGTCGATGTGCACCGGCGGATTCGTGCTGGACGTGGAGTTCACCGCGACGCGCCTGCGCGAGCTGGCCAAGCTCGACGGTGCGCTGATCCTCGACAAGGACATGACCAAGATCCTGCGCGCCGGCGTGCAGCTGGTGCCGGACGCCTCCATCCCCACCGAGGAGACCGGCACCCGCCACCGCACGGCGGACCGGGTCTCCAAGCAGTGCAATTTCCCGGTCGTCTCGGTCTCGCAGTCGATGCGCCTGATCGCGCTCTACGTGGACGGGGAGCGCCGGGTCCTGGAGGAGTCCGCCGCGATCCTCTCCCGCGCCAATCAGGCCCTCGCCACCCTGGAGCGGTACAAGCTCCGGCTCGACGAGGTCGCGGGCACGCTCTCCGCGCTGGAGATCGAGGACCTGGTGACGGTCCGGGACGTGACGGCCGTAGGGCAGCGGCTGGAGATGGTCCGCCGGATCGCCACCGAGATCGCGGAGTACGTGGTCGAGCTCGGCACCGACGGCCGGCTTCTCTCGCTCCAGCTCGACGAGTTGATCGCGGGCGTCGAACCGGAGCGCGAGCTGGTCGTGCGCGACTATGTGCCGGAGCCGACCGCGAAGCGGTCCCGCACGGTCGCCGAGGCACTGACGGAGCTCGACGCGCTCTCCCACACCGAGCTGCTCGAACTCGCGGTCGTGGCACGGGCCCTGGGCTACAGCGGCTCTCCCGAGACGCTGGATTCGGCGGTCTCGCCGCGCGGCTTCCGGCTGCTGGCGAAGGTTCCCCGGCTGCCCGGGGCGATCATCGACCGGCTGGTGGAGCACTTCGGCGGTCTGCAGAAGCTGCTCGCCGCCAGCGTGGACGATCTCCAGACGGTGGACGGCGTCGGTGAGGCGCGGGCGCGCAGCGTACGTGAGGGCCTGTCCCGGCTGGCCGAGTCGTCGATCCTCGAACGGTACGTGTAGAGCCGGTACGAGCGGATCCCGCACAGCAGCAGGCGCAGGACGATCGGGGCCCGGGAGACCGGGCCCCGCCGCGTGCTCCGGGGCGGTGCGCCCCGGTCGGCCTCAGTCCTTCGCGAGGACGAACGAGGCGCGCTGCACCGGCTCACCCGGCGACTTCGCCTCGACCAGATACGTACCGGGCCCGGCCGTCCCCGCGGGCGGCGTCGCGCACTGCGGGGAGCTCTTCCTGCGGTCCCACTCCACGGTGTGGACGACGGTCTCGCCCGCCGGGACCTTCAGCAGCAGCACGGCCGCGTCGCGCGGGCAGTCCTTGGACGACCACACCTGGTTGTCGTCGCCGCCCGCCTCGGTGATGGTGAGCACCGCGCTCTTCGGTCCGAGGTCGGCCTTGCAGGTGGTGGCCGAGTTGTTCGTGACGACCAGTTTGAACTTCGGCTTCTCGCCGGGGCTGTAGCTGAGTTCGGTGCTCAGGTTCAACCGGAGTGCCGCGGGGGTGCAGTCGGGGAGCGAGGAGGAGGCCGGGACCCGCTGACCCGTCGTACCGCTGCCGCTCGCACCCCCGGTCCCGGCGCCCGAGCCGCCGCCCGTCTCCGTACCGGCGTCGCCCGAACCGCCGCCGGAGCCCGTGTCCGTACCGCCGCCGTCCGAGCCGGATCCGCCCGAGCCGTCCGACTCGTCGCGCCCGCCGGGCTGTTGGCTGATGGCCGGGCCCGAGCCGTCGGGTCCCGGCGTGATCTCCTGCGCGGGACCAGAACCGGCGGGCCGGGAGTCGTCCTTGGTCTTCTCGTCCCCGCCCGAGGTGACGACCCACACGATCAGCAGCGCGAGCAGCGCAACGAGCGTCGCCGCTACGGCCCTCCGTCGCCAGTAGATGGTGGAGGGAAGCGGACCGATCGGATTACGCAAAGATCCCACGGCGCAAACTGTACGAGAGATCGGCGCCGACTCCCGCCCCACCCGCCGCCCCGGTCCGCAAGTTTTACGGATCATCATCACGGGCGGCCCGTTCAGGCCCCGTGGCGCCGCCGAGTTGGCCGCCGAGTCGACTGCCGGGGAACGCCCGGATGAACACCCGGCTTCATTGACTACCCTCTGTCACATGGATAGTTCAGTCACCGCGCCGCTCTACCGGGACATCACCGACTTCGCACATGACATGCCGTCATGGGTGCAACATCTGGCCGAGATATGGACGGAGCTCGGGCTCCTGCTCTTCGGTGTCCTGTTCATCACCGGGTGGTGGCGTGCCCGGCGCCAGGACGACGGCGCCCTGGCACTGGCGGTGCTCGCGCCGGTCGCGACCGCCTTCGGCTATGTGGTCAGCGAGGTACTCAAGTCGGTGGTGGACGAGGAACGCCCGTGCAGGGCGGTCGCCGGCGCGGCGGCCTCGCTGGTGAGCTGCCCGCCGCCGGGCGACTGGTCCTTTCCCAGCAACCACTCCGCGATCGCCGGCGCGGCGGCGATCGCCCTGGCGATCGCCCGCCCCCGGCTGGCCTGGCTCACCGTGCCGATGGCCCTGCTGATGGCCTTCTCCCGGGTCTTCGTCGGCGTGCACTACCCGCATGACGTGGCGGTCGGGCTGCTGCTGGGCGCCGCTGTCTCGACCCTGGTGGTCGCCGTGCTGCGCCGCCCGGTGCGGTCGCTCGCCGGGACGGTACGGAGCAGCGGGGCGCCGGTGGCGGCCTGGGCCTCGGGGCCCGGCGCGGTGCCGGCCGGCCGCTCCCGGCACCGGGCCAAGCGGCACTGACCGACCCGGCGGGGCCCGGCCGGGCCCCCTTGGGCCGGTTGCCGGACCCCCGGGGCGCGGACGGGTGGCATTATCACCCCAAGGGCCCTCACGAGGCGCGACACCACCGTGCGCTGAACCGTCGTCCGTCCTTCCGTGCCAGGATCGACGGTGCGATGACTGCCATGACTGCGACACAGACGCCCCCCGCCTCCCTCCACTCTCCCGTCATCGGGTGGTTCGACCAGCACGCCCGCGATCTGCCCTGGCGCCGCCCCGAAGCGGGCGCCTGGGGTGTGATGGTGAGCGAGTTCATGCTGCAGCAGACCCCCGTGAGCCGGGTCCTCCCGGTCTACGAGCAGTGGCTGGCCCGCTGGCCCCGCCCCGCCGACCTCGCCGCCGAACCGCCCGGCGAGGCGGTCCGCGCCTGGGGCCGGCTCGGGTACCCCCGCCGCGCGCTCCGCCTGCACGGCGCCGCGCAGGCCATAACGGAACGGCACGGCGGCGACGTACCGAGCGAGCACGGTCAGCTGCTCGCCCTGCCCGGCATCGGCGAGTACACCGCGGCGGCCGTGGCCTCGTTCGCGTACGGGCAGCGTCACGCCGTGCTCGACACCAACGTCCGCCGGGTGTTCGCCCGCGCCGCGACCGGGATCCAGTACCCGCCGAACGCGACCACCGCCGCCGAGCGCAGGCTCGCCCGCGCGCTCCTGCCCGACGAGGACGAGCGGGCGGCCCGCTGGGCCGCCGCGACGATGGAGCTCGGCGCCCTCGTCTGCACCGCCAAGAACGAGGACTGCAACCGGTGCCCGATCTCCGGGCAATGCGCCTGGCTGCTGGCCGGGAAGCCCGCCCACCAGGGGCCCCCGCGCCGCGGCCAGACCTATGCCGGCACCGACCGGCAGGTGCGCGGACGGCTGCTCGCCGTGTTGCGCGACGCCATGACACCGGTGCCGCAGTCGGCGCTGGACGCGGTGTGGGACGAACCGGTGCAGCGCGCCCGCGCACTGGACGGCCTGGTCGCCGACGGCCTGGTCGAACCGCTGGCCGGCGGGCAGTACCGGCTGCCGCTGAGCTGAGTTGCGTACCCGCCCCGCTCCCCCGCTGTTACACAACCGATGGACAGCCGTGCGTCGGTGTATGGCTGCTCCGCACAACCCCGTGACAACCGCTCCGTAGCGTCTTCTCCGTCAGCCCGACCGAACGATGGCTGACGGCGGAACCACGGGGACCCACGGGGACGGAGGCGGTTGGAATGGCGCACGGCGAGGTGCTCGAATTCGAGGACTACGTACGCACTCGGCACGACGCGCTGCTGCGCAGCGCGCGACGGCTGGTACCCGACCCTGTGGATGCGCAGGACCTGCTCCAGACCGCCCTGGCCCGTACGTACGGCCGCTGGGACGGCATCGCCGACAAGTCGCTGGCCGACGCCTATCTGCGCCGGGTCATGATCAACACCCGCACCGAGTGGTGGCGGGCGCGCAAGCTGGACGAGGTTCCCACCGAGCAGCTGCCCGACGCGAGCGTCGAGGACGGCACCGAGCAGCGCGCCGACCGCGCCCTGCTGATGGACGTGCTGGGCGTGCTGGCTCCCAAGCAGCGCAGCGTCGTCGTGCTGCGACACTGGGAGCAGATGAGTACGGAGGAGACGGCCGCCGCGCTCGGTATGTCGGCCGGTACGGTGAAGAGCACGCTGCACCGTGCGCTGGCACGGCTGCGCCAGGAGCTGGAGAGCCGTGAGGCGGCGGGCCGGGAGACCGTGCCCGCCGAGCACCGGCGCCCGGCGGCCGGCCGTGCTCCGGCGCGTGCGCGGACGCGGGCGGGCAGGCATATGGACGAACGGGGGCGGGAGCGTTGCGCGGCCTGACAGCCAGCGGCGACGGCGACGACCGTGACGGTGGAAGAGACGACGGTGGCCGCGAGGCCGCCGTCCGGCGTGGCCGGATCGTGACCGGCTGGGCGGCGAGCGCCACGACCCTGGTCGGCCTCGCCGCCTTCGGGCTGCTCACGGTCAGCTGCTCGACCGGCGGTACCGGCACCCGGGACGAGGGCCCGGCCGGCTCCCAGCCCGTCGCCCAGGTCACGCCCAGCGACGAGCCGTCCTCCTCCGCGAGGCCCGCCACGCGGATCGACCCGGTGTCGCTGCTCAAGCACGACCCCAAGGTCAGCGAGCGGGTCCGGACGGACCTGAAGCCCTGCACCGGCTCCGAGTACCCGGTGGACACCTCGTACGGCACCATGACCGGCGGCCAGGCCGCCGATGTCGTGGTGAACGTGATGACCTGCGCCGATTCGGTGGGCGTCGGCACCTATGTGTACCGCCGGCAGGGCAACGGCTCGTACGAGAACGTGTTCGCCATCGAGCAGCCCGCCGTCTACGGCACGATCGACCGCGGGGACCTGGTGGTCACGACCCAGGTGTACGAGAAGAAGGACTCGGTCGCCTACCCCTCCGGCGAGGAAGTGATCACCTACCGCTGGGCGGGCACCCGGTTCAGCGAGCACGACCGGGTGCACAACGACTTCAACCGAGCCGTCGGCAGCGGCGGGGCGGTCCTTCCGGCTCCGGACGCCGAGCCGCCGGGGAACTGAGAGCATTCCGATGGCCGAGACCCACGTCCTGTTCGTCGAGGACGACGACGTCATCCGCGAAGCCACCCAGCTGGCGCTGGAGCGCGACGGCTTCGCGGTCACCGCCATGCCCGACGGCCTGTCGGGCCTGGAGGCGTTCCGGGCCGACCGCCCCGACATCGCGCTGCTCGACGTGATGGTGCCCGGGCTCGACGGGGTCAGCCTCTGCCGCCGGATCCGCGACGAGTCGACCGTGCCCGTGATCATGCTGTCGGCCCGTGCGGACTCGATCGACGTGGTGCTCGGCCTGGAGGCCGGCGCGGACGACTACGTGACCAAGCCCTTCGACGGGGCGGTCCTGGTCGCCCGGATCCGTGCCGTGCTGCGCCGCTTCGGACATGCCACGGGCGGGCGCGCGACGATCGGGGAGCCGGAGCCGCAGCAGGTCGGCGGGGTGCTGGTCTTCGGCGACCTGGAGGTCGACACGGAGGGCATGGCGGTCCACCGCGCCGGCGAGCAGGTGGCGCTGACCCCGACCGAGATGCGGCTGCTGCTGGAGTTCTCCGCGGCGCCCGGCACGGTGCTCTCCCGCGACAAGCTCCTGGAGCGGGTCTGGGACTACGGATGGGGCGGTGACACCCGGGTCGTGGATGTCCATGTGCAGCGGCTGCGCACCAAGATCGGCCAGGACCGGATCGAGACGGTCCGCGGCTTCGGCTACAAACTCAGGCCATGAAGCGGCCCGCCCTGCGGACGGGAGTCCGCTGGAAGATCAGCATCGCGATCGCGGCGGTCGGCGCGCTGACCGCGGTCGCGCTCAGCTTCGTCGTCCACAACGCCGCCCAGGTCTCGATGCTGGAGAACGCCCGCGAGGTCCAGCTGGAGCGGCTGACGTACGCGCAGCTGCTGTACGAGGCCACGAAGACGAAGAAGGCCGACCCCCGGTTCGGCGCCAAGCTCAACGACCCGACGATGCCGCACAGCCTGCGCGCGGAGACCGGCCGGAACCGGCGCGCCACCCATGTCGAGGTGTCAGCCAAGGGGGTACCCGATGTGTGGGCGGCCGTGCCGGTCGGCAAGGGCGACGTGCTCTCGCTGCACACCCGGTTCGCGGGCCGCAATTCCACGATCATGCGCGATCTCGACCGGGCGCTGATCATCGGCTCGGTCTCGGTGGTGTTCGGCGGCTGCGCGCTGGGCGTGCTGATCGGCGGCCAGCTGTCGCGTCGGCTGCGCAAGGCGGCGGCCGCGGCGGGCCGGGTCGCGCAGGGCAATACGGAGGTGCGGGTCCGGGAGGCCGTGGGCGGTGTCGTCCGGGACGAGACCGATGAGCTGGCCGGTGCGGTGGACGCGCTGACGGACGCGTTGAACGCGCGGATCGAGGCGGAGCGCCGGGTCACCGCGGACATCGCGCACGAGCTGCGTACGCCGGTGACCGGTCTGCTGACGGCGGCCGAGCTGCTGCCGCCTGGCCGCCCCACCGAGCTGGTACGGGACCGGGCGCAGGCGATGCGCACGCTCGTCGAGGACGTGCTGGAGGTGGCCCGGCTGGACAGTGCCTCGGAGCGGGCCGAGCTCCAGGAGATCGCGCTGGGCGAGTTCGTCGGTCGGCGGATCGCGCTGCTGGACCCGGATGTGCGGGTGCGGGTCGTCCACGAGTCCCGGGTCAACACCGATCCGCGCCGGCTGGAGCGCATCCTCGGCAATCTGCTGGGCAACGCCGCCAAGCACGGCTCCACTCCGGTGGAGGTCACGGTCGAGGGCCGGGTGGTGCGGATCCGCGACCACGGTTCCGGGTTCCCGGCGGCGCTGCTGCGGGAGGGGCCGAGCCGGTTCCGTACCGGAAGCAGTGACCGGGCCGGACGCGGGCACGGGCTCGGGCTGACCATCGCCGCCGGTCAGGCGCGGGTCCTCGGGGCCCGGCTGACCTTCCGCAACGCGGCGCCGGAAGGGGCGGCGCACGGCACGGGCGGGGCGATCGCGGTGCTGTGGCTGCCCGAGCACGCGCCGACCGACACCGGCAGCTTCCCGCTCCTCCCGGTGTCCGAGCAGCGCGGACCGGACGACGAGGCGGCGCGGACCGGCAGCTGAGCCTTTAATACGGCGGGAGGCTCCCGGGGCGCGCCCCGGGAGCCTCCTTCGTACACCGCTCCGGATCAGACGACGGCCTCGGCCTGCTTGGTGGCCGGTCCCGCCCCGCGCAGCGGCACCTCCTTGACGAAGACCGAGGCGAGCAGGGCGGCCAGCGCGACCACGGCGCCCACCAGGAACGCGATGTGCGTGCCGGACGACACCGCGAACTGGTACGCCTCACGCGCCGCCTCCGGCAGCTTCGCCAGGCTCGCCGCGTCCAGCTGCGCGGACTTCTCGGTGGCCGCCCCGCCGCCGCGGGCGGCCATCTCGTCCTGTACCCGGCCGGTGAACAGCGCGCCCATGATCGCGACGCCGAAGGAGCTGCCGAGCGTACGGAAGAGGGTCGTCGCGGAGGAGGCGACGCCCATGTCCTTCATCTCGACGCTGTTCTGCGCGACGAGCATCGTGATCTGCATCAGGAAGCCCATGCCCACGCCGAGCACCGCCATGTAGAGGCCGGAGGTGAACCGCGTGGTGTCGACGTCCATCCGCGAGAGCAGGAACAGACCGGTCACCATCAGTACGGAGCCCACCACGGGGAAGACCTTGTACTTGCCGGTGCTGGTGGTGACCCGGCCCGCGACCAGCGAGACGACCATCATCGACAGCAGCATCGGCAGGAGCAGCAGACCCGAGTTGGTCGCCGAGGCGCCCTGGACGGACTGCTGGTACAGGGGCAGGAAGAGCACCGCGCCGAACATCACGAAGCCCGACATGAAGCCGACCACGGACATCAGGGTGAAGTTGCGGTTGCGGAAGATGTGCAGCGGAATGATCGGTTCTGCTGCCCTCGTCTCGACGAAGAGGAAGCCGACGAGCGAGGCGACACCGATCGCGGAGAGCTCCATGATCACGGCGGAGTCCCAGTCGTACTCCGTACCGCCCCAGGTGGTCACCAGCACGATCGCGGTGATGCCGAGGGTCAGCAGCCCCGCACCGAGGTAGTCGACCCTGGCCCGTGCGCCCTCCCGCTTCGGCAGGTGCAGCACGACGGTGACCATGGCGAGGGCGACCGCGCCCAGCGGCAGGTTGATGTAGAAGCTCCAGCGCCAGCCGAGGTGGTCGGTGATGGTGCCGCCGACCAGCGGTCCGCCGATCATGGCGATGGCCATGACACCGGCCATCATCCCCTGGTACTTGCCGCGCTCGCGGGGCGGGACCAGGTCGCCGATGATCGCCATGACGCCGACCATCAGACCGCCCGCGCCGAGCCCCTGGACCGCCCGGAAGCCGATCAGCTGGCCCATGTCCTGGGCCATTCCGCTCAGCACCGAGCCGATCAGGAAGATCACGATGGACGTGAGGAAGATGCCCTTGCGCCCGTACATGTCGCCGAGCTTGCCCCAGATGGGGGTGGAGGCCGCGGTGGCCAGGGTGTACGCGGTGACGACCCAGGACAGGTGCTCAAGACCGCCGAGGTCACCGACGATGGTCGGCATGGCCGTACCGACGATCAGGTTGTCCAGCATGGCCAGCAGCATCGTGATCATCAGGGCGAGCATCACCACCCGGACGCTGCGCTGCCGCGTCTGCGGTAGCCCGGCCGGACGGTCGGCGACGGCCGCCTTCCCGTCGGCCGCCTTCTTCAGATCGGACATTGGTCCCCACTCCCCTGATCCCCTGTTGGTCCCCTGTGCGAGGCAGGCACTTACTTGCCGCCCGGCTAGTAACTACACTGGGGAAAGTAGACCCCCAACTAGCCGGGCGTCAAGTAAGTTTCCAGCAAAGGAGAGCTTCATGGGGAGCACGCCGCAGCAGCGCCGTGGCAACACGCGCCAGCGCATTCAGGACGTCGCTCTGGAGCTCTTCGCCGAACAGGGCTACGAGAAGACCTCGCTCCGCGAGATCTCCGAGCGCCTGGACGTCACCAAGGCCGCGCTGTACTACCACTTCAAGACCAAGGAAGACATCCTGGCCAGCATCTTCGAGGACCTCAACCGCCCGGTCGAGGAGCTGCTCGCCTGGGGCAAGGAGCAGCCGCGCACGCTGGAGACGAAGAAGGAGCTCCTGCGCCGCTACAGCGAGGCTCTGACCGCCGCCGCCCCGCTGTTCCGCTTCATGCAGGAGAACCAGGCGGCCGTACGGGACCTGAGCATCGGGGTGACCATCAAGGAGCGCGTCGTCGCCCTGGTCGATCTGCTCCAGGAACCCGGCGCCCCGCTGACCGACCAGGTGCGCTGCTTCACCGCGCTCTTCGCGACGCACGCGGGCATGTTCGCCCTCAAGGACCTCGAAGGCGACCCCGAGGAGAAGCGCAAGGCCGTCCTCGAAGTCGCCTTCGAACTGATCACCAGGGCACACGGCCAGGGGAAGACCGCGGAGTAGTGGAGCCGTCGCGGCCTTCGCGGTCGGGTCAGACCGTGACGCCCTGCTTGTGCAGGAAGCCGACCGGGTTGACCGCGGAGCCGTAGTCGGCGGTGTGCCGGATCTCGAAGTGCAGGTGCGGGCCGCTGGAGTTGCCGGTGTTGCCGGAGAGCGCGATGGCCTCGCCCGTCTTCACGGCCTCGCCGATCCGCACCTGGATCTGCGACAGGTGGGCGTATTGCGAGTACGTACCGTTGGCGTGCTTGATCACGACGGCGTTGCCGTACGCGGGGCCGTCGCCGCCGCCGTTGGGGCCCGCCTTCACTACGGTGCCGCTGTGCGCGGCCTCGACCTTGGTGCCGATCGGCACGGCGAAGTCCTGGCCGGAGTGCTTGTGGGCCCAGCGGCTGCCGTCGTTGCCGAAGCTCGCGCTCAGCTCGTAGCGGCTGACCGGGGTCTCCCAGCCGTGAGCCTTCTTCAGCGCGGCCTTCTTCGCCGCGGCGGCCTTCGTGACCGCCGCCGCCTTCTTGGCCGCGACCTTCTCGGCGACCTTGCCCTGTACGGCGGCCTGCTCGGCGACCGATTCGGCCGTGCCGCGGTCGATCAGCTTCACGGAGTCCGGGGCACCCGCCGAGCCGGCCGCGAACGCAGCGCCCACACCGAGAACCATCGACGTCCCCAGGCCGGCTGCCACCACGGCGCCACGGACACGGGACACGGACGGGCGGCGGGAGTGCTGGAACGAAACGCGCTTCGACATAAGCGGAGAACCTCCGGAGATGACTGGACCCGGCGCTCCGGCCGGGCTGGCCATACCTTGGTAACCCGCACCCCGACCATTGCTCAAACCCCCCGTCTACGAACAAAAGCCGTAGCCGACGCCCCGGGAATTCACCGCCACAGGTTTGAAACGAGACACGCCCGAACCCGTCAAATCTCCGATTCCGGACAGGTTTAAAGCCAGTTCCAAACCGCTCGAAACGGACAGATCGCAGCGATTCACGCCCCTGCTCGCCCGGCCCCGAAAGCCCCCTCCACCACAGGGCCGAACGTCCCCGCAACAATTGCGGCACCCCCTCCTACTCCCCCTAGTAGGCCCGAAACGGGCTGTGCGCCTTGTCACCGCCGGCGGGCCGAAGCCCGTCCGTTTCGGGACCTTCGGCCTGTGCGCTGACTAGGCTGATACGACGACCACGAGGCCGACTCCGGGGGACGCACCATGGCCAGTGACGCCGCAGACACCAGCGACATGGACGGCATCGAACTCGCCGATGCCGTCGAGTCGATCCGCAACCAGCTCATCGACGCCGCGGGCCGCGCCACCGGCCGCCCCGTGGCCTTCGAGGTCGGCGACATCCAGATGGAGTTCACCCTCGAACTCCGCAAGGAGATCAAGGGCGGGAGCAAGGTCAAGGCCTGGGTGGTCGAGGCGGGCGCCGACGCCTCCCGCGCGACCGGCCGCACCCACAAGGTCGCGTTCACCCTGAAACCGCGCGACGTCACGACCGGCGGGCCCTGGCAGATCGGCAACGACGACCGGGGCAGCACGGCACACTTCGGCGGCGGAACGGCACGGCCGTGAGCACCGCGCCGCCCACCGCAACCGCGGCCCGCACGGTCGTCGTCCTCGGCGCCGGATCCGTCCAGGGCAGCGGCGCCCTGCTCACCCACCGGCTCGTGCTGACCTGCGCCCACGTGGTCAAGGGCGGCAGCCAGGCCACCATCGCCCACCCGGAGCGGGCGGACCACGCCACCGCCACGATCGCCTGGATCGACCACGACCTCGACGCCGCCCTCCTGCTGGCCCACACCCCGATCGTCCCCGTCGCTCCCGTACGGCTCGGCATCCTCCACTCCGAGCAAGCGGTCCCCGGATGCGAGATCACCGGCTTCCCCGACATCCAGCGGTACGGCCCCGAGGGTCATCTGGAGACCGACCAGTACACGGCCACCGCCCTGCCGATGGCCGGACAGCTGCGCGGACTGCTGGTCTGCGAGCTGGACGGCCCGCCGCCTCCCGGCGACGACTCGGAGCCCCCGTCACTGCGCGGGATGTCCGGCGGCCCGGTTTTCGCCGGGAACGTCCTCATCGGCATCGCCCGGCAGATCCCCCGGCAGCGCGGCGGCCGGCGCGTGGAGTGCGTACCGATCGCCCCGCTCATCCGCTCGCACCCGTTCGAACTGGTCTACCGGCAGACCGCCACGGCGCTGCGCCACGAGCGGGTCCATGGCCGCTTCCCCAGGGACGCGCGGTACGAGGAGGAGTACGCGGTGGCGCTCGGGGCCGCGTACCGCCGGACGAAGATCTTCGGCCTCGACGAGCTGGGCCGGCGCGACTCCGAATGGGACCTGGACACCGCGTACCTGAGCCTGGAGGCCCAGCAGAACGCCGGGGAAGCGGGTCCGCCGCCGCAGCGGATCGACGCGCTGCTCCCCGACCGTCCCCGGGTCCTGCTGCGCGGCGACGCGGGCGCCGGCAAGACCACGCTGCTGTGGTGGCTGGCCGCCCACGCCTCGGCCGGCACGCTGGGCGCGCAGCTGGCCCCGCTCAACGGCCTGGTCCCGTTCGTCGTGCCGCTGCGCACCCTGCGCGCCCAGGGCGGTACGTTCCCCGCCCCCGCCCAGCTGCCGGACGCGGCCCGGCTGGTGATCGACGCGGCCCCCGAGGGCTGGGTCGGCCGGGTGCTGGAATCCGGCCGGGCGCTGCTGCTGGTCGACGGCCTGGACGAGGTCCCGCGCGACGACCGCGAGCAGGCCCACGAGTGGCTGTCCCGCCTCCTGGAGCGCTACCCGGACATCCGCTGCGTGGCAACGGTGCGCCCGCTGGCCGTCGAGCCGGGCTGGCTGAGGTCCCAGGACTTCGAGGAGCTGTGGCTGCTGCCGATGCGGGACGGGGACATCGAGGCCTTCGTCGCCGCCTGGCACCGGGCCGCCCGGCTGGACGACGACGACCACGAGACGCTCGGCATGCTGGAAAGGGACCTGATCCAGCAGTTCGCCCAGAACCGGACCCTGCGAAACCTGGCCCGTACGCCGCTGCTCTGCGCGGTGATCTGCGCCCTGCACCGCCGCCGCCAGGGCATCCTGCCGGAGACCCGCTGGAGCCTGTACGACTCGGCCCTCACCATGCTGCTCGGCGACCGCGACAAGCAGCGCAGGATCGAGGCCCCCGAGGGCATCACGATGAGCGTGGAGGAGCAGGCCCAGCTGCTCCAGCGCATCGCGATCTGGCTGGTGCGGGGCGGCCAGTCGGAGCTCCACCGCTCAGCGGCACTGCACCAGCTGGAACGCGCCCTGCCGGGCATGGAACGGCTGCGCGCCCAGGGCTCGGCCGAGGAGATCCTGACCCATCTGCTGAACCGCAGCGGCGTACTCCAGGAACGTACCGACGACGTCTACCAGTTCGCCCACCGCACCTTCCAGGACTTCCTCGCAGCAAAGGAGTTCGTCGAGGGCGACCAGCTGAACGAACTGCTCGGCCGGGCGGGCACACAGAACTGGTACGACGTCATCCGGCTGTCGGCCGGCCACTGCGGGCGCCGCGAACACCCCGTACTGGTCAATGGACTGCTGGACGCGCAGCCCGGCCCCGGCGACACCGTGACCAGGAACGAGATCGTCGTCCTGGCCGCGCTCTGCGCACAGCACGCGACCTGGCTGGACGAGACGACACGGGACAGGGTCCGCTCGGCCGTCGGGGCGCTGTTCCCGCCGAGGAACGACAAGGACGTACGGCTGCTCGCCCACCTCGGTCCGGCCGCTCTGGAGTTCCTGCCCGACCCGGCCCACGCGCCCGCCAAGGAGCAGGCCCGCCCCTGCGTCGACCTGATCAACGAGATCGGCGGGGCGGAGGCCGTACCGCACGCCCGCCGCTGGGCACTCGCACACCCTGAGCTCAGCTACCTGTTCAGGGTGGACTGGGACAGGTACCCGGTGGAGAAGTACGCCCGCCAGGTCCTCGCGCAGCTGGATCACCACACCCTGAACATCGACTCCCCGGAGAAGCTGGCAGCGCTGCGCCACCTGCCGGCCGCCGCGGACCTGCAGATCATCGGGTGCTTCGGCTCGGCCGAACTCCACGCCGCTCTGCGCGACAGGCCCTGGAACGATCTGATCTTCCGGCAGAACCCCTGCATGACGGACCTGTCTTTCCTGGCGGACTGCGCCGAGCGACTCAAGACCCTGTCCCTGACCATCTGTCCGGCCGTACGGGACCTCGGCCCGCTCACCGGACTCCCTGCGCTGAAGATGGTCGCGCTGGACATGAGCCACATCCCCGACGACGCGCTGGTCGCCACGGCTTCGAGGGAACTGAGCCGCCTGCGGCTCAGCCACGTGACGGCCGAGCGGCTGACCCTGTTGCCCACCCACCCCGAACTGCGCTCACTGGCCATCGACGGGACGGGCTCGCTGGGGATCGACTCGCTCGACGGCTGGACGCGCCTGCAGCAGCTCGAACTGGAAACCCTCACGCCGGTCCGGCCACTGCTCGCCGCTCTCCGGAGGGCGCCACAGGTGACCCACGTCGCCCTGATCCTGGCGTCCCTGACGGAGTTCGGCGACGAGCAGCCCGTTCCTTCCGTCAGGGATCTGCTGCTCCGTCCCGGCGCCGACGCGCTCGGGCTCGAAACGATCCCCCGGGTCTTCCCCGCGCTGGAGTGGCTGGTGCTCACTCCGCCCCTGCATGTCAGGCACGTCGACCTGTCCCCGTTGCAGGCGATGCCCGAGTGCCGGGTGACCGTCACGGGTCACGCGGCGATCAGGGGCGGCCAAGGCCTCGACGTAAGCCGCTGACCACACCCGAAAGGGGCTGCCCCGGACCGTTTCGCACGGTTCCGGGGCAGCCCCTTCTACTTCTGCTCAGGCGCTCGGGGGCGTCCTCACACGTCCTTCGACATGTTCGGGCCCGCGCCGCCTGCCGCCTGCTCGATCGGGGGGACGTCGGGCAGGGCCGACTTCTCCTCGCCGCGGAAGGTGAAGGTCTTCTCCTCACCCTCGCCCTCGGTGCCGACGACCACGATGTGACCGGGGCGCAGCTCACCGAAGAGGATCTTCTCGGAGAGGATGTCCTCGATCTCGCGCTGGATCGTCCGGCGCAGCGGCCGGGCGCCCATCACGGGGTCGTAGCCCTTCTTGGCGAGGAGCGTCTTGGCCTCACCGCTGAGCTCGATGCCCATGTCGCGGTCCTTCAGACGCTCGTCCACCTTGGCGATCATCAGGTCGACGATCTGGATGATGTCTTCCTGGCTGAGCTGGTGGAAGACGACCGTGTCGTCGACACGGTTGAGGAACTCGGGCCGGAAGTGCTGCTTGAGCTCCTCGTTGACCTTGTTCTTCATCCGCTCGTAGCCGGTCTTGACGTCGCCCTGGGCGGCGAAGCCCAGGTTGAAGCCCTTCGAGATGTCCCGCGTCCCGAGGTTGGTCGTCATGATGATGACCGTGTTCTTGAAGTCCACGACCCGGCCCTGGGAGTCGGTCAGGCGACCGTCTTCCAGAATCTGGAGCAGGGAATTGAAGATATCGGGGTGCGCCTTCTCGACCTCGTCGAAGAGGACGACGGAGAACGGCTTGCGGCGCACCTTCTCGGTGAGCTGACCGCCCTCTTCGTAACCCACGTAACCGGGGGGAGAACCGAAGAGACGGGAAACCGTGTGCTTCTCGCTGAACTCCGACATGTCGAGGGAAATCAGCGCGTCCTCGTCGCCGAAGAGGAATTCGGCGAGCGTCTTGGAGAGCTCCGTCTTACCGACACCGGACGGGCCGGCGAAGATGAACGAGCCACCGGGGCGCTTCGGGTCCTTCAGGCCGGCTCGCGTACGGCGGATCGCCTGCGAGAGGGCCTTGATGGCGTCCTTCTGCCCGATGACGCGCTTGTGGAGCTCGTCCTCCATGCGCAGCAGGCGGGAGGACTCCTCCTCAGTCAGCTTGAAGACCGGGATGCCGGTCGCGGTGGCCAGGACCTCGGCGATGAGCTCGCCGTCGACCTCGGCCACGACGTCCATGTCGCCGGCCTTCCACTCCTTCTCGCGCTTGGTCTTCGCGGCGAGGAGCTGCTTCTCCTTGTCGCGCAGGGACGCGGCCTTCTCGAAGTCCTGCGAGTCGATCGCGGACTCCTTGTCGCGGCGGACGCCCGCGATCTTCTCGTCGAACTCGCGGAGGTCCGGCGGCGCGGTCATCCGGCGGATGCGCATCCGGGATCCGGCCTCGTCGATCAGGTCGATCGCCTTGTCCGGCAGGAAGCGGTCCGAGATGTACCGGTCGGCCAGCGTCGCGGCCTGGACCAGCGCCTCGTCCGTGATGGAGACGCGGTGGTGGGCCTCGTAGCGGTCGCGCAGACCCTTGAGGATCTCGATGGTGTGCGGCAGCGACGGCTCCGCGACCTGGATGGGCTGGAAGCGGCGCTCCAGCGCGGCGTCCTTCTCCAGGTGCTTGCGGTACTCGTCGAGCGTCGTGGCACCGATGGTCTGGAGCTCACCGCGGGCCAGCATCGGCTTGAGGATGCTGGCGGCGTCGATCGCGCCCTCGGCGGCACCCGCACCCACGAGGGTGTGGAGCTCGTCGATGAACAGGATGATGTCGCCGCGGGTGCGGATCTCCTTGAGGACCTTCTTCAGGCGCTCCTCGAAGTCACCGCGGTAGCGGGAGCCGGCGACCAGCGCGCCGAGATCCAGGGTGTAGAGGTGCTTGTCCTTGAGGGTCTCGGGCACCTCGCCCTTGACGATGGCCTGAGCCAGTCCCTCGACGACCGCCGTCTTGCCGACGCCGGGCTCGCCGATGAGAACCGGGTTGTTCTTGGTACGGCGGGAAAGCACCTGCATGACCCGCTCGATCTCCTTCTCGCGCCCGATGACCGGGTCGAGCTTGGATTCGCGAGCGGCCTGGGTGAGATTCCGGCCGAACTGGTCGAGCACCAGCGACGTGGAGGGCGTGCCTTCCGCGGGGCCGCCCGCCGTCGCCGCCTCCTTGCTGCCCGAGTAGCCGGAGAGCAGCTGGATGACCTGCTGCCGCACCCGGTTCAGGTCGGCGCCGAGCTTCACGAGGACCTGGGCGGCGACGCCCTCGCCCTCGCGGATCAGGCCGAGCAGGATGTGCTCGGTGCCGATGTAGTTGTGGCCGAGCTGAAGGGCCTCGCGGAGCGACAGCTCCAGGACCTTCTTGGCCCGGGGCGTGAAGGGGATGTGCCCGGACGGGGCCTGCTGGCCCTGGCCGATGATCTCCTCCACCTGCTGGCGGACCGCCTCGAGCGAAATCCCGAGGCTCTCCAGGGCCTTAGCGGCGACACCCTCACCCTCGTGGATAAGGCCCAGGAGGATGTGCTCGGTGCCGATGTAGTTGTGGTTGAGCATCCGGGCTTCTTCCTGAGCCAGGACGACAACCCGCCGCGCGCGGTCGGTGAACCTCTCGAACATCGTTAATCGCTCCTCAGAGCGGTCAGGCAGTAAGGGGTCGGTCCCCTCCCTGTCCTTCCGCAGCTTAGTCCCGCAAGCGGGGACCGCTCATTCCAACTGCCGACACCGTCCTTGGCCTCCTGCCCCGAACGCTGACAACTTCTCCAACCCGATGGTGCGAGACGATGTTCCCGCAGGCCAGGCAGATACCCCTTTCGCCAGTACGCCGACGGCGAACGTGAGACGCCCGAACCTGCGTGCCGCCCCTTCCCACTAGGGATGTCTTACCCGCAATTACAGACAGTCCATGCGGCGCGCGCCGGTTCCCTCCGCTACGGGCGAACATATTGGCGCTCGCCAATACGCCCCTACGCCCCCATCCCGGACACATTGCGCATCCACTCGTGAACTCTGCGTAACCCCCGGGGTGCCCAGGCCGTTCTTCCGGGCATGGCCATCACCGTCCCGTCCCCCGCGTCATCGGTCACCGGCGAGCGGAAGAGCGGCGACTGCGCCCGCTGGGCGCAGTGGTACGAACGCGAGCTCGGCTGGGCGACGGCGGGCACTGCGCCTGTGCGGCTGCTGACCGGGCTGCGGTTCGACGTGCTCCAGGTCCCTGCGGCCGCCGGTCACGCGGCGCTGCGGCGGCTGGACCGCATCGGGCCCGTGGCGCTGTCGGGCGCGCGGATGAGCCTGCTGGTCGCCGTGGGGAGCGCGGACGAGCTGCCCGGACTGCTCGACTGGCTGGAGTGGGGAGGCGTCGCCCTCTCACTGACCGCCATCGGCGCGGGCGGCCGGATCACCGCGCCGGTACCGCCGGGGCGGATGGCGGGCCGGCCGGGGACCGCTGCATGGCTGCGGCCCCCCGGGCTACGGCACGAGGAAGGGTCGGAGCTCCCGGCCCTCACCGGCCTCGGGAGCAGGGGTGGGGGTGCTCCCGATCTCGTACGGCTGGTGGACGCGGTGGCGACGGAATGCCACCGGGCCCGGTTGATGCGTGCCCGAACGGGACCGTCGACGGATGGGTCGACAGCTCAGCCGTTGGCCTTCTCGTAAGCTTCGCGGATCTCCGCGGGCACACGGCCACGGTCATTCACATTGTGGCCGTTCTCGCGGGCCCACTTACGGATCTCGGCGGTGTCCTTGTTGCCACCCGTAACGGCGCGGCCCTTGCCACGGCCGGACGCCGCGCGGCCACCCGTACGCCGGCCACCCTTGGTGTACGGCTCAAGAAGACCACGGAGCTTGTCCGCGTTGCTCGTCGTGAGGTCAATCTCGTACGTCTTGCCATCGAGAGCGAACGTGACCGTCTCGTCCGCCTCGCCGCCGTCGAGGTCATCGACAAGAAGGACCTGAACCTTCTGTGCCACTGGATTCCCTTTCATCGAAAATGCAGTACGCGGAAAGGAAACCGCTTTTCCCTGAAAAACACAAACCCCCGGGAGAGGTTCAGGATCGCGGGAAGACGGGAAACGTGCGCGATTCGGACATAGGGTTCCGCTTCTTGTGGCGGTCGCAGATGGCGCTCACAGATGCAGAAGCATCCGGCTGTTGCCCAAGGTGTTCGGCTTCACTCGTTCGAGACCCAGGAACTCTGCCACGCCCTCGTCATAGGAACGCAGCAGCTCGCTGTAGACATCTCCGTCGACCGGTGTCTCTCCGATCTCCACGAAGCCGTGCTTCGCGAAGAAGTCGACTTCGAAGGTGAGACAGAAAACCCGTCGCACACCCAGCCATCGGGCGGTCTGCAGCAACTTGTCCAGCACTTGATGGCCGACTCCGGCGCCCCTGATGCTGTGGTCGACGGCGAGAGTACGCACTTCGGCGAGGTCTTCCCACATCACGTGCAGTGCGCCGCAGCCGATGACCCGGGCATCCTCGTCGCGTTCCGCGATCCAGAACTCCTGGATGTCCTCGTAAAGCGTGACGGTCGCTTTGTCGAGCAGGATGCCTTCACGTACGTACCCGTCGAGGAGACGGCGGACCGATGCCACATCGTTGGTCCTGGCACGCCGGACTGTGATGGCCGTGTTTATGGCCGGCGGTTCGGTACGGGAATCGGCTCGCGGAAGCTCTGAGGACATACCCCGACGCTATCGCCCGGCCTCCGGGCCCGCCCCATCGGCCGGATCTCCCGCCGCTTCACCGGCCTCTTCACCGGCCGCCGCTTCGGCCCGTTCGCCGGCGGGTTCGCCGGACTGCGGCTCGGGGGTTCCGGAGATGGTGGGCTGAACGATCCGCATGGCGTCCTTGAGCGCTTCGCGCTGCTCGGCGGACATCATGCCGAAGAACGCGACAAGAGCGGCCGCGGGGTTGTCGCTGCGCGACCATGCTTCGTTCATCAGTGCGGCCGAGTAGGCGGCGCGGGTGGAGACCGCCGTATATCTATATGCGCGGCCGTCGACTTCCCTGCGCACCCAGCCCTTCTGATGGAGATTGTCCATTACCGTCATGACGGTGGTGTAGGCGATGGAGCGTTCCCGCTGAAGGTCCTCAAGGACTTCCCGCACGGTTACCGGACGGTTCCATTGCCAGACCCGTGTCATCACGGCGTCTTCCAGATCTCCCAATTGGCGGGGCACAATGTCACTTTAGTGCCAGATGCCTGGAATGGCCGATCTATTTGGTGCGACAAAAGGGCGCACGGCTCCGGCGGAGTCGTGCGCCCTTCGTGTGCTGCGGGGTGGCGGGGTCAGGCGCCGTCGGTCCGCGGAGCCTGCTGGACGGACTCGGCGCGGCCGATCGCCAGGTCCACGGCCGCGTCCTCCTTGGCCTTGTTGGGACCGCCCTGGCTCTTGACGATCGTCACGACGAGGCCGATGAAGAAGGCGGCCATCACCACGGGGGGCAGGAGCGCGGATACGTAGTCCATGCCGTCCAGAGTAACGAGGCCGGTACCGGCTTTTGCGCCGCCCCTCCCGAGAGGCCCTATCCCGCGGCGCGTTGCTGCGGCGACGGGACGGGACGGCGGCGGGGCGGGAAGACCTCCGAGGGCTTCGGCGCGGGGCGCCCGGCCGGCCGGGTGGGCCGGGCGGGTTCCGCCGGGGCCTTGGGCCGTTCGGGTTCAGCTTCGGCGGCGGCCCGGCCGCCGGGCAGGGCGAGGAGCCGGCTGCGCGGCGCGGGGGCCTTCGCCGACACGGCGTGTCCGGCGAGGCGGGCCCGTACCGACCGCTCCGCGAGCACCTGGCAGCGCGCCAGGAGCGCCGCGGCCACCGGCCTGTGGCGCAGGGCGCGCAGCGCCGCGAGGTCGTCGGGGCCGGGGTCGTATCCGCCCGCCAGTGCGTCCTGGAGCAGCTCCAGGTAGCCACTGACGGAGCCGGGGAGGGCGTTGCGGTAGCGGACGAGGTCGGCGAGGAGGAACGTGCGCAGCCGTCCCGCCTCGCCGACCGCCTCGTCCACGGCACCGGCCAGCCGCAGACAGTCCTGGACGTCCTCGTCCGGCAGAGGCATGGGGTGGAGGGCGATGGCGAGGGCACGTCGGAGCACCCGCAGCTCGTCCGCGCTGAACGCCATGCCGCCGCGTGATCCGTATGGCGTGGGCATAGCGCGACAATACGTGCTAAATGGACAATATCGGCTTAGCTGGCCGTCGGCGGCGCGGCGGCGCCGCACCGCCACCGCGAGCCGTTCCCGCAGGTACGGCCGGTATCCGCTACATCCGGGACACGTTCCGCTCGTACACCAGGCGCAGGCCGATGAGGGTGAGCCAGGGCTCGTGCTCGTCGATGACGGAGGACTCGCCCAACACCATCGGCGCAAGGCCGCCCGTCGCGATGACGGTGACGTCCTCCGGGTCGGCCGCCAGCTCCTTCTTCATCCGCGCCACGACGCCGTCCACCTGGCCGGCGAAGCCGTAGATGATGCCCGACTGCATCGCCTCGACCGTGTTCTTGCCGATCACGCTGCGCGGCCTGGCCAGCTCGATCTTGCGGAGCTGGGCGCCCTTGACGCCGAGCGCCTCGACGGAGATCTCGATGCCGGGGGCGATGACACCGCCGGTGTACTCCCCCCGGGCGGAGACCGCGTCGAAGGTGGTGGCCGTGCCGAAGTCGACGACGATCGCCGGACCGCCGTACAGGTCGACGGCGGCGACCGCGTTGATGATGCGGTCCGCGCCGACCTCCTTCGGGTTGTCCATCAGGATCGGCACCCCGGTCTTGATGCCCGGCTCGACGAGGACGGCGGGGACGTCGCCGTAGTAGCGGCGGGTAACCTCGCGCAGCTCGTGCAGGACGGCCGGGACCGTGGAGCAGATCGCGATGCCCTCGATGCCGTCGCCCAGCTCCATGCCGAGCAGCGGGTGCATGCCCATCAGGCCCTGGAGCAGCACGGCGAGCTCGTCGGCGGTGCGGCGGGCGTCGGTGGAGATCCGCCAGTGCTCGACGATCTCCTCGCCGTCGAACAGGCCGAGGACGGTGTGGGTGTTGCCGACGTCGATGGTGAGCAGCATCAGACGCCGGCCCCGTCGGTGTCGCGGAAGTCCAGACCGATGTCGAGGATCGGCGAGGAGTGGGTGAGCGCGCCGACGGCCAGGTAGTCGACGCCCGCCTCGGCGTAGGCGCGGGCGATGTCCAGGGTGAGCCGGCCGGAGGACTCCAGGACCGCGCGGCCGCCGGTCAGGGCGACCGCCTCGGCCGTCTGGAGCGGGGTGAAGTTGTCCAGCAGGATCAGGTCGGCGCCCGCGTCGAGCACCTCGCGGACCTGCTGGAGGGTGTCGACCTCGACCTCGATCGGTACGTCCGGGAACTCGTCCCGCACCCGTTTGAATGCCTCGGCCACGCCGCCCGCCGCGATGACGTGGTTGTCCTTGACCAGCGCCGCGTCCGACAGCGACATCCGGTGGTTGACGCCGCCGCCGCAGCGCACCGCGTACTTCTCCATGGCGCGCAGGCCAGGGGTGGTCTTGCGGGTGTCGCGGACCTTGGCCTTGGTGCCTTCGAGGACATCGGCCCAGGCGCGGGTGGCTGTCGCGATGCCGGAGAGCCGGCACAGCAGGTTGAGCGCGCTGCGCTCGCCGGTGAGCAGGTCGCGGGTGCGGGTGGTGACGGTCAGCAGCTTCTGGCCGGGGGCGACCCGGTCGCCGTCCTCGACGTGGCGCTCGACCGCGAACTCTTCCGTGCAGACGATGGACAGGACGGCCTCGGCGATGCGCAGACCGGCCACTACGCCCGCCTCACGGGCCGTGAAGTCACCGGTGGCCACGGCGTCCTCGGCGACGGTCGCGACGGTGGTGACGTCCACCCCGCCGTCCAGGTCCTCCTCGATGGCGACGTGCGCGACGTCCTCGACCTGGACCGGGTCCAGGCCCGCGTCGGCGAGGAGCTGGGCGAGGGCGGGGTCGAGGCCGCACTCCAGCGCGTCGAACTCGTCACCTCCGCAGCCGCAGCCATCCCCGCAGCCGCCCGCGGACGGTGCGGGCGCCCCGATCCGGACCAGCGGTACGTCCACGGGTGTGGGGCGCGGATTCTCTTCGGGCGTGCTCACGGTTACGGCTCCTCGGTGACATCGGCGGGGTGGGTGGGGGGTGCTGCTGCGCAGTCTGGTCCCTGCGCGGGGCGTACGGGCCCGAATGCCTCGGTCTCCGTCCGACGGAGGACCGGGACGCGCTCCGGCGTGAGCCGGACGACGAGGTGGCGGCGCCAGTTCTCGTCGTCGCGCTCCGGCCGGTCCTCGCGCCAGTGGCAGCCGCGGGTCTCCTCGCGCTGCCGGGCGGCGGCGACCAGGACGCGCGAGACGAGCAGCAGGTTGGTGACCTCCCACGCCTCGACGCCGGGCACCGCGACCTTGGGCTCGTCCGCCTCCACGGCCAGGGCGGCGCTGTCGTGGAGGGCCTCCAGCTCGTCGGCGGCGGCGGCCAGGCTCTCGGCGGAGCGCAGCACTCCGGCGCCCCGGGTCATGATGCGCTGGATCGTGGACCGGGCCTCCGGGGCGATCAGCGGGGAAGGCGCGTGGCCGTCTCCGGTCTCCGCGGGGCCCGCGGCGGGCCGGTCCTCGACGATGTCCGCCGCGATGCGCTCGGCGAAGACGAGGCCCTCCAGGAGGGAGTTGGACGCCAGCCGGTTCGCGCCGTGCACACCGGTGCAGGCGACCTCGCCGCAGGCGTACAGGCCGGGCACCGTGGTACGTCCCCGCAGGTCGGTGCGGATGCCGCCGGAGGCGTAGTGCGCGGCGGGGGCGACCGGGATCGGTTCGGTGACCGGGTCGATGCCGTGGGCGCGGCAGGCCGCCAGGATCGTCGGGAAGCGCTGCTCCCACATCCCGGCGCCGAAGTGGCGGGCGTCGAGATACATGTGCTCGGCGCCGAGCAGCTCCATCCGGCGGGTGATGGCCTTGGCGACGATGTCGCGCGGGGCCAGCTCCGCCAGATCGTGCTGTCCGAGCATGAAGCGGGTGCCGGACGCGTCGACGAGATGGGCGCCCTCGCCCCGTACCGCCTCCGAGACCAGCGGCTGCTGGCCCTCGGAGCCGGCGCCGAGGAAGAGGACCGTCGGGTGGAACTGGACGAACTCCAGGTCGGAGACCTCGGCGCCGGCCCGCAGCGCCAGCGCCACGCCGTCGCCGGTGGAGACCGCTGGGTTGGTGGTGGCCGAGAAGACCTGGCCCATGCCGCCGGTGGCGAGGACCACCGCGGGGGCCCGGACCGCGCCGACGCCGTCGTGCTGGCCCTCGCCCATGACGTGCAGCGTGACGCCCGCGGTACGGCCTTCGGCGTCGGTTTGGAGGTCCAGTACGAGCGCGTTCTCCACGGTGTGCAGGGCGGCCTCGCGGACCGCCTCGACCAGGGTGCGGGAGATCTCGGCGCCCGTGGCGTCGCCACCCGCGTGGGCGATGCGGCGGCGGTGGTGGCCGCCCTCCCGGGTCAGCGCGATGTCGCCGCTCTCCGTGGTGTCGAAGTGGGCGCCGGTCCCGATCAGCCGGCGTACCGCGTCCGGGCCCTCGGTGACCAGAATCCGAACCGCCGCCTCGTCGCACAGACCGACGCCCGCGACCAGAGTGTCGTCCAGGTGCTGCTCGGGGGTGTCGCCCTCGCCGAGGGCGGCCGCGATACCGCCCTGCGCCCAGCGGGTGGAGCCGTCGTCGAGGCGGGCCTTGGTGACGACGACGGTGGCGAGGCCCGCGGCGGCGCAGCGCAGTGCGGTGGTGAGACCGGCCACGCCGGAACCGACCACCACGACGTCGGCGTCGATGGACCAGCCGGGGGCGGGGGCGGTCAGCCGTATTCCGGTCACGTGGTGGCTCCGAAGGTCAGCGGGATGTTGTCGATGAGGCGGGTCTTGCCGACCCTCGCGGCGACGGCGAGGACCGCCTCGCCGGTGGTGCGGTCGTCGGGGATCTCGGTGAAGTCGGCCGGGTCCACCAGCGCCAGGTAGTCCAGGGCGAGCGGGGGTTGCGCGGCCGCCGCGTCCTCGAGGATCAGGAGTGCGGCCGCCCGTACCGCGGAGGGGCCGTCGACCGGGCGGGCCAGGGCCACCGCCTGGGTGTCGGCTGCGGCGCGGGCCTCGCCGAGCGCGGTGAGCGCGGCGGCCCGGCCGGTGGTGGCCGAGGTGGTCCGGGCGCGGGCGTGCAGCGCCTGCTGGGCGGCGAGCCGGTCGCGGGCGGCGAACAGGGCCCGGGACAGGGCGAGGGCGGTGTGCCGTTCCTCCGCGTCCAGGAAGCGGTTGCGGCTGGAGAGCGCGAGGCCGTCCGGCTCGCGGACCGTCTCCACGCCTGCGATCTCCACGGGGAAGTTCAGATCGCGCACCATGCGGCGGATCAGCGCCAGCTGCTGGGCGTCCTTCTGCCCGAAGAACGCGACGTCGGGGCGGGTGAGGTGGAGGAGCTTGGCGACGACGGTGAGCATGCCGTCGAAGTGTCCGGGGCGCGAGGCCCCTTCGAGCCGCTCGCCCATGGGCCCCGCGGAGATCCGGACCTGCGGCTCGCCACCGGGGTAGACCTCGTCGACGGACGGCGCGAAGACCGCGTCCGCCCCGGCGGCGCCCGCCACGGCGAGGTCGGCGTCGAGGGTGCGGGGATAGCGGTCCAGGTCGGCGGCCTCGCCGAACTGGAGCGGGTTGACGAAGACGGTGACGACCACCTGGCCGTCGGGGCCCGCCGCCGCGCGTGCGGCGCGGACCAGGGTGGCGTGGCCCTCGTGCAGGGCGCCCATGGTCATGACGACGGCCCGCACGCCCTTGAGCGGGGCGAAGGCGCCGAGCTCGGCCGCGGTACGGAGCAGGGTGGCCGCGGGCTCGTGGGCTGCGGCGGGCGTCCTCGGCGCGGTGGGGCGGGGGGTGCCGGGCGTGCCGGTCGTGTCGGTCATCGGGGCTCCTGTGATCCGGTGCCGTCCGTGGTGCCGGGGCCGGTTCCGTCGGCCAGGACCCCGAGGAGGTCCTCGGCCAGCTCCGGCTTGAGCATGCCGTGGGCGAGCGCGCGGTCGGCGGTGGCGCGGGCCATCGCCACGTATCCGGCCACGGCCTGCGGGGAGTGCCTGCGCAGCTCGCCGATGTGCGCGGCGACCGTACCGGCGTCGCCGCGCGCCACCGGGCCGGTCAGCGCGGCGTCGCCGGAGCGCAGGGCGTTGTCGAGCGCGGCGCCGAGGAGGGGGCCGAGCATCCGGTCGGGAGCGGTGACCCCGGCCGTGCGCAGCAGCTCCATCGACTGGGCGACCAGGGTGACCAGGTGGTTCGCGCCGAGGGCGAGCGCCGCGTGGTAGAGCGGGCGCGACTCCTCCGCGATCCATTCGGGCTCGCCGCCCATCTCGATGACCAGTGCCTCGGCCGCGAGCCGCAGCTCCTCGGGGGCGGTCACTCCGAAGGAGCAGCCGGCCAGCCGCTGGACGTCGACGGTGGTGCCGGTGAAAGTCATCGCCGGGTGCAGCGCGAGCGGCAGGGCGCCGGCCCGCAGCGCCGGGTCCAGGACGCCGGTCCCGTACCGACCAGAGGTGTGGACGATCAGCTGTCCCGGCCGCACCGCGCCGGTCTCGGCGAGGCCCTCGACCAGGCCGGGCAGGGCGTCGTCGGGGACGGTCAGCAGCACCAGCTCGGCGCGCGCGAGGACCTCGGCGGGCGGCACCAGCGGTACGTCGGGCAGCAGTGCGGCCGCCCTGCGCACGGAGGCGTCGGAGACGCCGGACACGGCGACCGGCCGGTGCCCGGCGAGCTGGAGCGACGCGGCCAGAGCGGGGCCGACACGGCCCGCGCCCACGACGCCGACGGTGAGGCGGGCGGGGCGGTCCCTGGCTTCGAGGGGGTCATTGGGGGCTGTTGCATTCACGCGGCGATGGCCTTCCGTTCCAGTCCGCGGGGGGTACCGGACGACTTCTCTGCATGCTACGCCAGCGTTTCGTCCGGGCTCCGGGCTGTCCACAGCCTGTGGGAAAAGTCCGGGCGGGGTGCGCGGCCCCCGGCCGGGGGCGCCCATAAATCGTGCGAGTCCGGGCCGCGCGCTGCGTGATGATCGTCCCATGACAGACACAGCGGACACGGACGAGCTGCGCATGGCGGACACGGATGAGCAGGGCATGGCGGACACGGGCACGCAGTCGCGGCCGGAGGCGCGGGAGGACCCGCGAGAGGAATCCCGGGAGGACGCGCAGCGGCTGCGCCGGATCAACGCCTGGGCCGCGGCCGAACGGGTCCTTGTCCGGCCGCATATGAATCTCTCGCTCGGGGAGCGGCTGGCCGCGCTGGCGTCCGGGGCCGGGTCCGTCACCGATCTCGACCGCCCCGCCGACATCTACGGCGACGGCGTCGTCGCCGAGCTGGAGGAACGGATCGCGGACCTGCTGGGCACAAAGGCCGCGGCGTTCTTCCCGACCGGGACGATGGCGCAGCAGGTCGCGCTGCGGTGCTGGGCCGGGCGGACCGGCAACCCCACGGTGGCGCTGCACCCGCTCTCCCACCCCGAGCTGCACGAGCGCGGCGCGCTGGAGGCGGTGAGCGGGCTGCGTACCGTCCACCCGACGACCGCGCCCCGGCTGCCCACGGCTCAGGAGATCCGCGACTTCGACGAGCCGTTCGGCACGTTGATGCTGGAGCTGCCGTTGCGCGACGCCGGTTTCGTCCTGCCGACGTGGGAGGAGCTGGAGGACGTGGTGGCGGCCGCGCGGGAGCGCGATGCGGTGGTGCACATCGACGGCGCGCGGCTCTGGGAGTGCGCCCCCCACTTCGGGCGGGAGCTGCCGGAGATCGCGGCGCTCGCGGACAGCGTGTACGTCTCGTTCTACAAGACCCTGGGCGGAATCTCCGGAGCCGCGCTGGCCGGTCCCGCCTCGCTGATCGAGGAGGCCCGCACCTGGCGCCACCGGTACGGCGGGCAGGTCTTCCAGCAGTTCCCGGCGGCGCTCGCGGCCCTGATCGGCCTCGGTCAGGAGCTGCCGGAGCTGGCTTCGTACGTGGCGCAGGCGAAGGTGGTGGCGGGGGCGCTGGCCGAGGGGTTCTCAGCGGCCGGCACCCCGTGGTTCCGGGTGCATCCGGAACCGCCGCACACGCACCAGTTCCAGGTGTGGCTGCCGTACGGGGCCGACGCCCTGACCGAGGCGGCGGTGCGGCAGGCGGAGGAGACGGGCGTGTCCCTCTTCCGCAAGTGGTACCCGGCGGCCGCCGGGCCGCCCGGACTGTCGTTCACCGAGGTGACGGTGGGCCGCGAGGGGCTGGAGTGGACCGCCGACGACGTACGTGAGGCGGTACGGGAGTTCGTTCAGCGCCTGGTCTAGCGGGATCCCGCGGGGCCGGCGGAGGAACGGCCGGGAGCGCCGCAACCGCCGGTTCCGCGGCTCCGGGCGAGCAGCGCCCGCAGCGCTGCCCATCGGCGGCCGCGCGCCGGGCGGCCCGCGATCACCGCTTCGAAGCGCCGCCGGTCGCGGGCCTCGCGCACCGCTCCCCAGTCGTGCCGGCCCGGCAGCGGCGGCGGCACTTCTCCCCGCTGGGTCGCGCGATAGCTGTCGATCATGTGCTGCTGAATGGCGTCCATGGCCTCAGCGTGGGCCGGTCCCGGCGCCGCCCGCCCGCCGATTGACGACCACCGTCAAATGGCGCGATGCCTCCCACCGGCACCCCGCACTATGGAGGGGTGAGCGTGCACATCGACATCGCCGGGCTGGCGCCCGACCGCATCGTCTTCGAGACCTCCCCCCTCGCCGAGCTGGGGCTGGCCCTGCACGCCCTCTCCGAGCCGGGGCACCACCCCGGCCTGCACGGCTGGGCGACGGCGACCGCCAGCGCGCTGGAGCCGGACCTCGCCGACCGGCTGCACGAGGCCGACTTCCTGTGGCGCCACACGTTCTCGGACGTTTTCATGGCCTTCGCCGGAGTCCGCGGCGGCAACGGCAGGACGGGCGCGAACCTCGCCGAGGACCTCGACCTCCTCGACCGGCTCGACGACGAGCGGTTCGTCGCCGCCGCCCTGGAATTCACCTGCACCAGCCTGTACGGGCTCGGCGCGCCCTCCCCGCTCACCGATCCGGTGATGCGCGCCCGCACCCTGGACATGGCGGCGGCGCGCGGCCCCCGGCAGGTGGAGTTCGCCCAGCGGCTGCTGGCCGATCCGGCCCCGGTGCGGGCCTGGGTGCGGCGCCTGTTCGAGGACTGCGACCGGGCGTTCTTCGCGGACACCTGGCGCCGGGTCCAGGTCCAGCTGGCCGCCGACGCCCGGCACAAGAACGACCTGCTGCGGCGCAAGGGGCTCGGCGAGGCGATGGCCGCGGTGTCCACGGCGCTGAGCGTCGACGAGGCCGGGACCAGGATCAGCGCCGACAAGCTCAGCGAGGGCCGCACCAGCGCCGTAGGCCCCGGGCTCACGCTCATCCCGTCCACCTTCGGCTGGCCCCACCTCAACCTGCTGCACGCGCCGGGCTGGCGCCCGGTGATCCACTACCCGGTGCACCAGCCCGAGCTGCCCTCCCCCGCCTCCGTTGAACTGCTCCAGCTGCGCATGGAGGCGCTGGCCCACCCGATGCGGATGCGGCTCTGCCGCCATCTCGCCCGCTCCCCGCACACCACCGGGCAGCTCGCCGAGACGCACGGCATCACCGCGCCCGAGGTCTCCCGGCATCTCGCGGTGCTGAAGAAGGCGGGCCTGGTCACCACCCGGCGGCGCGGCCGGTACGTGCTGCACCAGCTGGACCTGACCTCGGTGGCACGGCTCGGCAGTGACTTCCTGGAAGGCATCCTGCGCTGACCGCCGCCGGGCCACCCCGGACACGGCCCGAGTCCGACCGACCCGCCGGGCCACCCCGGACACGGCCCGAGTCCGACCGACCCGCCGGGCCACCCCGGACACGGCCCGGGTCAGACCGACCTGCCGCCGGCCCGGACCAGCCCCGTCTCGTACGCGAGGACCACGACCTGCACCCGGTCGCGCAGGCTCAGCTTGGTGAGGATGCGGCCCACGTGCGTCTTCACGGTCGCCTCGGAGAGCACCAGGCGCGCCGCGATCTCACCGTTCGACAGACCCTGGGCGACCAGCAGCATCACCTCGCGTTCGCGTTCGGTGAGCCTGGCGATGTCCTTGTGCTGCGGTTCGCCGGTGCCGCTCGGCAGCATCGGGGAGAAGCGGTCGAGCAGCCGGCGGGTGGTGGACGGGGCGACGACCGCGTCACCGCTGTGCACGGAGCGGATGGCGGCGAGCAGCTCGCCGGGCGGCACGTCCTTGAGCATGAAGCCGCTGGCCCCGGCCTTCAGCCCGGAGAAGGCGTACTCGTCGAGGTCGAACGTCGTCAGGATCAGCACCTTGGGCGCGTCCGGCTGCGCGCAGATGCGCCGGGTGGCCTCGACCCCGTCCAGCCTCGGCATCCGTACGTCCATCAGCACCACGTCGACGGCGGTGGAGCGGAGGTTCTCGATCGCCTCCGCGCCGTCGCCCGCCTCGGCCACGACCTCCATGTCCGGCTGCGCGGCGAGCACCATCCGGAAGCCGGTGCGCAGCAGCATCTGGTCGTCGACGAGCATCACGCGGATGGCCATGAGGTGTCCTGTCTCCTGTCTGGTACGACGTCTGCCCGATACGGCGTCCGTCCGATACGGCGTCGGTTCGGACGCCCGGGCTTCTAGTGGGCCGGCTTGAGCGGCAGCAGCGCGCTGATCCGGAAGCCGCCGCCGGGCCGCGGCCCGGCGTCCAGCGTGCCGCCGACCATGCCGACCCGCTCGCGCATCCCGATCATTCCGTGGCCCGCGCCGTCGGCGCCGCCGTCCTCGTACAGTTCGTGCGCCGCGCCCCGCCCGTCGTCCTCGATCAGCAGTCCGAGCCCGTCGTCGAAGTAGACCAGACGCACGCTGGCCCCCGCGTCCGGGCCTCCGTGCTTGCGGGTGTTGGTCAGGGCCTCCTGCACGATGCGGTACGCGGTCAGCTCGACCCCGCTGGGCAGCGGGCGCGGGGTGCCCTCGATCTTGAAGTCGACGGCCAGGCCGGCCTGCCTGACCTGGTCGATCAGGTCCTCGATCTGGTCCACGTCCGGCTGCGGGACGTACTCCCCGCTCTCCTGCGCGTCGCCCGTCCGCAGCACCCCGAGCAGCCGCCGCATCTCGGCGAGCGCCTGCCTGCCGGTGCTGGAGATGGTCTCCAGGGCCTGCTTGGCCTGGTCGGGGGCGGCGTCCATGACGTACGCCGCACCGTCGGCCTGCACCACCATCACCGACACGTTGTGCGCGACGACATCGTGGAGTTCACGTGCGATCCGGGCCCGCTCGGCCGCCACCGCCACCTTCGACTGCGCCTCGCGCTCCCGCTCCAGCCGGGCGGCGCGCTCCTCCAGCTGACTGAAGTAGGCGCGCCTGGTCCGCATCGAGTCGCCGAGCACCCAGGCCAGCACGAACGGCACGGTCAGCACGATGACGACGAAGGTCTGCTCGGCCCAGCCGCCCTGCGGTGCTTCCTGCGGCCAGCGCAGCGTGGACACACCCGCCGCGCCCAGGCTGCAGACCAGCGCGAGCCGGGACGCCCAGCGCTCCCCGACGGTGGCCACGGTGAAGACGATCACCAGCATGGCGAAGTTCGCGACACCGGGGCCGACCCCGGTGACCAGTTGCGCCACGCCCATCGCGATGGCGAGCAGCAGCATCTTCTCCGGTACGCGCCGGCGCAGCGCGACGACGACGCAGAGGCCGAGGGCGATCGGAACAGCGGCGGGGCGCCCCGCCCCGACGCTCGGGGCACTCACCATGGACATGCCGGAGAGCCCGAGGAGGACGACGGCCCAGAAGCAGTCGACGCCCGTCGGGTGTCTGCGGATGAAGTCGTAGAGGCGCTGCACGTAACCCAGCGTAGGGACAGGCGAGGGGCGCCCGGGTCAGCCGAAGGGCCGATCCGGCTCCAGGGACCGTACTCCCCAAGGTGGAGACTTGGACAGGTGACGGATGAGTGGCGTGGGTGGCAAGTGGCGGCAGCGACCGCTTTGTACGGGGACGGGGGGTTCTACCGGAGCCCCGAAGGGCCGGCGGGCCACTTCCGTACCTCTGTCCACGCGTCCCCGCTCTTCGCCGCCGCCGTCGCCCGGCTGCTGGTCGAAACGGCCCGGGAGCTGGGCACCGGCTCGGTCGACCTGGTGGACGTGGGGGCCGGCCGGGGCGAGCTGCTGACGGGGGTACTGGCGGCGCTGCCGGCCGCGGGCGGCGACGGTCTGGCCGTACGGGCGTACGCCGTGGAGCTCGCCGCCCGTCCGCGCGGTCTGGATGCCCGGATCGAGTGGTGCGCCGAACCGCCGCCGCGCACGTACGGCCTGCTGTTCGCCAACGAGTGGCTGGACAACGTCCCGACCGATATCGCCGAGACCGACGCGGACGGCGTCGACCGGTACGTCCTGGTCCGGGACCGGGACGGTACGGAGCGGCTGGGCGAGCCGGTGACCGGGGCGGACGCCGAGTGGCTGCGCCGCTGGTGGCCGTCGGCCGGTCCGGGCAGCCGCGCGGAGATCGGCCGCCCCCGCGACGAGGCCTGGGCGCGGGCGGTGGCCTCGCTGGCCGGGGGGCTCGCCGTGGCGGTGGACTACGCCCATGTGCGCGACGCGCGACCCCCGTTCGGCACCCTGACCGGCTTCCGGGGAGGCCGCGAGGTCCGGCCGGTGCCGGACGGCAGCTGCGACCTCACCTCGCACGTGGCGCTGGACTCCTGCGCGGCGGCCGGGTCCTTCGCCGGTGCGCCGCCCGAGCTGCTGAGCCAGCGCGAGGCGCTGCACCGCCTCGGCGTCGGCGGCGAACGCCCGCCCCTGGCCCTGGCGTCGACCGACCCGGCCGGCTACGTACGGGCGCTCGCCTCGGCGGGCGAGGCGGCGGAGCTGACGGCCCGCGGCGGCCTCGGCGACTTCGGCTGGCTGATGCAGCGAAGGGGCTGAGACCGGCCGCCGGGCAGCCGGGGAGGGGGTCCGGGCACGGCCATCGGGCGGCCGGGGCGGGGTCCGGGGCGGGGCCCTGGTGCGTTCGCGCGATACTGGCCGCATGACGGAGACGACGGTCGGCATCGGCGGAGCGGCGGAGAGCACCGACATGGTGCTCAACATCGGCCCGCAGCACCCCTCCACCCACGGCGTGCTCCGACTGCGCATCGTCCTGGACGGCGAACGCATCCAGCACGCCGAGCCGGTCATCGGCTACATGCACCGGGGCGCCGAGAAGCTGTTCGAGGCCCGCGACTACCGGCAGATCGTGATGCTCGCCAACCGCCATGACTGGCTCTCGGCGTTCTCCAACGAGTTGGGCGTCGTGATGGCCGTGGAGCGCATGCTCGGCATGGAGGTCCCGGAGCGCGCGGTCTGGACCCGCACCCTGCTCGCCGAGCTGAACCGGGTCCTGAACCATCTGATGTTCCTCGGTTCGTACCCGCTCGAACTCGGCGGGATCACCCCGGTGTTCTACGCCTTCCGCGAGCGCGAGGAGCTCCAGGCCGTGATGGAGGAGGTCTCCGGCGGCCGGATGCACTACATGTTCAACCGCGTCGGTGGCCTCAAGGAGGACCTCCCGGCCGGATGGCTCGGACGGGCCCGGGACGCCGTCGCCTCGGTCCGGTCCCGGATGGACGTCTACGACGACCTGGTGCTCGGCAACGAGATCTTCCGAGGCCGCACCCGCGACGTGGGCGTGCTGTCCGCCGGGACCGTGCACGCGTACGGGGTGTCCGGGCCGATCGCCCGCGCCTCGGGCGTCGACTTCGATCTCCGGCGCGACGAGCCGTATCTCGCGTACGGGGAACTCCAGGACACCCTGAAGGTGGTCACCCGCACCGAGGGCGACTGTCTGGCCCGCTTCGAGTGCCTGCTGGAGCAGACGCACAACGCCCTGGACCTCGCGGACGCCTGCCTGGACCGGATGGCCGGCCTGGCCCCCGGCCCGATCAACCAGCGGCTGCCCAAGGTGCTGAAGGCCCCCGAGGGCCATACCTACGCCTGGACCGAGAACCCGCTCGGCATCAACGGCTACTACCTGGTGTCAAGGGGCGAGAAGACCCCGTACCGGCTGAAGCTCCGCTCCGCCTCGTACAACAACATCCAGGCGCTCACCGAGCTGCTGCCAGGCACGCTGGTCGCCGACATGGTCGCGATCCTGGGCTCGCTCTTCTTCGTCGTCGGCGACATCGACAAGTAGTCGCCGGCGGCCCCCGGGGCTGCCGGGGGCCGCCTGCCTACGAGATCGCGCTGCGCAGCTCCACCACGTCCAGCTGCTCGGTCTCGTCGTGCGCGGTCAGGTCGATGACCTCGCCGACGGCCTGCTTCTCGGCCTTGCCCGTGCGGTGCGCGGCCAGCGCCTCCTCGCCCACCACGTCGGCGAGGTCCTCGTTCTGCACGGACTCGATCGCGGCGCGCGCCGCCTTCTGCGTCCCGAAGAAGTCGAAGCTGCCCTGCGGCACCGGATGGCGGCGGGAGGCCGTGTACGGGGCGACGGCGGTGGCGGCCGGTGCGGTGCGTGCCGGAGGCAGCGCGACGGACGGGCGGGGCGCGGGCAGCGGGGTCGGCGGGCGCAGGTGCTGCGCGCCGGTCTTGTCCTCGGCTGCGGCGTGCTTGCCCCGCTGGTCCTCCGCCTCCCGCGACCGTTCGGCGAGATCACGCTCCCTGGCCTGCTCGGCGGTGCGGCGCGCCTCCTGGAGCGCCCCGTTGCGGGAGAGGTCCTCCAGTGCCTGGGCGGCCCGCAGATAGGCGGCGGGCGTAGGGGTGCTGCGGGCGGCGGGCAGCTCCCGGGGCGTGGCGGCGGCTTCGAGCGCGAGCTGCCTGCGGCCCTCCAGCGCGCTGGCCCGCTCGGTCTCGGCGGTGGCGTACCGGCGCAGCAGCGCGGCGTGCTCGCCGCGCAGGTTGGCGAGCTCCACGCGCTTGCGGCGCAGCTTCGTCTCCAGCCGGGTGCGCAGCTCCCGCGACTCCTCCAGGTCGGACTCCAGCTCGGCGATCCGCTCCTCGGCCCGCCACTCGTCCCCGGCGCGGGCCCGCGTCAGCTCCGCGACCCGGCGGCCGGCCTCCCGGTCCCAGCTGCGCATCAGATACGCACCGGTCACGGCGGCGGCTGCCGCGGCGGCCGCGAGACCGCGAAGGACCAGGGGTTCGGCGAGCAGCCAGGTGCTCCCGGCACAGAGGACCGAGACTCCGACGACTGCCGACGGCGGAAGGATTCTGTGCAGAGGTGGCGAATGGCGATGGCGTCCACGTGGCATGGCCTGAAATTTACCGTGTGTACGGGGCACTTGGGGGGCCGCCCGGCAATCTGTTCCCTCCCGGTTACCTGACGGCCCCCATTCCCCCCGATTCCTACTTCTCGATGATGCCCTTCGAGCGCAGATACTCCTTGGCCACATCCGCGGGCTTTGCACGCTCCGCGTCGACCTTGCGGTTCAGTTCCGCGAGATCTTCGGTGGTGAGCGCCTTGGTGAGCTTGCCGAGCGCGTCGGCAATGTCCTGCGAACCGGCGTCCTCGGCATTGAGGACCGGCAGCACGTTGTCGGCGTTCTGGAGCTTCTTGTCGTCCTCCAGGAACACCAGGCCGTAGCTGTCCAGCACCGCGTCCGTGGTGGTGGTGAGGACCAGCTGGTCCTTGCCGTCCTTGACCGCCTGCTTGGACTGCGGCGTACCGACTCCCTTGGGGTCGATTCCGGTGACGTCGATGCCGTACGTCTTCTTCAGACCGGGTGCGCAGAACGGCCGCACCTCGCACTCGTCACCCGCCGCGATCTTCACCGCGACCTTCGACCTGCCGAGGTCCGAAAGGGTCTTGAGCTTGTTCTTCGCGGCGAATTCCTTCGTCACCGCGAAGGCGTTCTGGTCGACGGCCGCACCGGCCGGGAGCACCTTCAGTCCGCGCGGGGTGGCAAGCTTCTCCAGCGCGGCGACGGTGGCCGCCGTGTCACCGGAGGCGACCGGCGTCTTCTCGGCCTTCTTCGCGCCGTTCACCTTGGCATTGAGGAATTCGGCGATCGTCGCGGCGTATTCGGGGACGACATCGATCTCGCCCTTCTCCAGGGACGGCTCGTACAGTTCCCGGTTCGCCACCGTGGTGATCGAGGTGCTGTATCCGGCGTCGCCCAGGATCTGCGCGTACAGCTCCGCGAGCACCTTGGACTCGGTGAAGGAGGCCGCGCCGACGACGAGCGAACCCTTCTTGCCGGAGCCCGAGCCGCCGGCGGATGCCGAGCCCGCCTTGTCCTTGTCCTTCTCCAGGCTGTCGCCGCCGCAGGCGGCGAGCGAGCCGGCCAGCGCCACCATGCCGATGACCGCGCCGGCCATGCGCGAGGTCTTGCTCATTGTTGTTCTCCGTCCACAGCAACAGGTCTGAAATCTGAATGGGATGAGATCCGGGAATCGGGGACCGGAGGCTCCGCCCGGCCGTCACACGCCCGTCAGGCCGTCCGGCGGCGGCGCAGCGGTGACAGCAACCGGTCCAGGCCCACCAGTACCGCCTCCACCAGCAGGGCGAGCACGGCGACCAGCACCGCTCCCGCGACCACCTGCGGTGTGTTGTACGTGTTGAACCCGGCGGTGATGATCCGGCCGAGGCCGCCCTGACCGACCATCGCGGCGATCGTCGCCGTGGCGACCACCTGGACCGCGGCGGAGCGCAGCCCGGTCATGATCATCGGGTAGGCCAGCGGCAGCTCGACCCGCACGAAGAGCTGCCACCCGGACATCCCCATGCCGCGCGCCGCCTCCGTCACCGACCGGTCGACCTCCGTCATCCCTACGTAGGCGTTGGTCAGCAGCGGCGGCACGGCAAACAGCACCAGCGCGATGACGGTCGGCACATATCCGGCGTTGCGCAGCGGCGAGACCATGAAGAGGGCCAGCACCGCGAAGACCGGGACCGCCCGCCCCACATTGGAGAGGTTGACCGCCAGCGCACCGCCCTTCCCGATGTGGCCTAGACACAGCGCGACCGGCAGTGCGATCGCGCACGCCAGGGCGAGCGCGACGCCGCTGACGTAGAGATGCTCACCGAGCCGGTGGGCCGCCCCGCTCTCCCCCGACCAGTTCGCGCCGGTGGTGAGCCAGGTCCAGGCCTCGCCGAGAACTCCCATGGTCAGACCGCCTTTGCCACGGTGTCCGAGCCCGTGTGCGCGGCGCGTATTCGGGTCCAGGGGGTCAACAGCCGCTGCACACCGAGCAGCAGCAGATCCGCGACGACCGCGAGCAGCACGCACAGGACCGAGGCCGTGAGCACCTGGGCCTTGAAGAAGCTGGGGAGCGCGTCGCCTATGAGGTTGCCGAGGCCGCCCCTGCCGATGATCGAGCCGACCGTCGTCAGCGCGATCGTCGACACCGTGGCGATGCGCACGCCCGCCATCAACGCGGGCATCGCCAGCGGCAGTTCGACCTCCCACAGCAGCCGGACCGGCCCGTACCCCATCCCTTTCGCGGCTTCCTTCGCCTCCTGGGGTACGGCTTCGAGGCCCGCCAGGATGTTCCGCACGAGGATGGTCAGCGAATACAGCACCAGGCCGGTGACCACCAGTGCTGCGGAGAGCCCGAACAGCGGCAGCAGCAGCGAGAACATGGCGAGCGAGGGCACGGTGTAGAGCACTGTGGTCAGCCCGAGCACCGGTCCGGCGAACCGGCGGCCGCGGCGCGCGAGCAGCGCCAGCGGAAAGGCCACCAGGAGTCCGATCAACACCGATACCGCGGTGATCCCGATGTGCTGGACCGTCGCATCGGTCAACTCCTGGCTGCGGGAACGCAGATACTCCCCGCAGATCCAGTCGTTCGTCACCAGGCAGTTCTGTCCCGCGGCCATCCGTCCCCACCTCCCGCTCACCGTCTCGTACGTATGTATGGGCGACCCTATCCTCGACCACTGACAATCGCGGGGGCCGTTGTATTTCAGCAACACGTCCTTCACAGAACACGCGTCACAATGGGGAACCATGATCCGTTTCGAGCACGTCACCAAGCGGTACGCGGACGGCACCACCGCCGTCGACGACCTTTCCTTCGAGGTCGCCGAGGGTGAACTGGTCACGCTCGTCGGACCGTCGGGGTGTGGCAAGACGACCACCATGAAGATGGTGAACCGGCTGATCGAACCGACCGAGGGGCGGATATTCCTCGACGGGGACGACATATCCGCCATCGACCCCGTCCGACTGCGCCGCCGTATCGGATATGTGATCCAGCAGGTGGGGCTCTTCCCGCACCGTACGGTCCTGGAGAACACCGCGACCGTTCCTCATCTCCTGGGCTGGAAACGGGGAAAGGGACGTGAACGCGCGGCGGAACTCCTCGACCTTGTCGGACTCGACCCTTCCGTTTATGGCGACCGCTATCCGGAACAGCTCTCCGGCGGTCAGCGCCAACGCGTCGGGGTGGCAAGGGCACTTGCCGCGGACCCGCCGGTCCTGCTGATGGACGAGCCTTTCGGCGCGGTCGACCCGGTCGTCCGTGAACGGTTGCAGAACGAATTCCTGAAACTTCAGGAACAGGTCCGTAAAACCGTCCTGTTCGTCACGCACGACATCGAGGAAGCGGTCCGGCTCGGTGACCGGATCGCCGTCTACGGGCAGGGTTCCATCGAGCAGTTCGACTCCCCGGCCACCGTGCTCGGCGCGCCCGCCACCCCCTATGTCGCGGACTTCGTCGGCGCCGACCGCGGCCTCAAGCGGCTCTCCGTCACCCCCATCGAGGAGGGCGACCTCGACCAGCCGCCCGTCGTCCACCTCGACGACTCCCTGGCGAAGGCGACCGAGCGACTGCGCGCCGAGGGCGCGCGCTGGGCCGTCGTGCTGGACGGCCAGGACAATCTGCACGGCTGGATCCCGGCCGACGGAGCCGGAGCCGATGCCGGAGCCGGGGCCGGAGCCGATGGCACCGTGCGCGCGCACGCCCGCCGGATGGAGGCCTGGCTGCCCGTCGGCGCCCCGCTCAAGCAGGCGTTCGCCACCATGCTCCAGCACGACGCGGGCTGGATCGCCGTCATCGACGCGGAGAGCACCGGCCGGTTCCTCGGTGTGCTCACCCCGGCCCGGCTGCACGAGGCGCTGCGCCGCTCGATCGACGCGGACGCCCAGGACGTACCGCGCACCGAGGCGGCGGTCGAGACCGTGGAGAGCGTCGGCAAGACGGCCGCCACCGGGTAGAGCCGGGGGCCGGGCCCCGCGTCAGTTCTCGCTGAGCCGGCTGCTCATCCAGTCCAGCGCCGAAGGGATCTCCCGCCGCCAGGTGTTGAAGTTGTGCCCGCCGCTGTCGAGCACGATCGAGGAGACCTGGGCGGGCGACTTCACCTTGGAGATGAACCGCTGCGTGGAGCGGTAGTTCCCCTCGCCGTGCCGGGACGTCGTGACCAGGAAGGACACGTCGGGCTGCTTCGGCAGGTGATCCAGGGTCCACATCAGATCGGCGCGGTCACGGGCCTGCTGGTCGCCCTGGAAGAGATCACCGGTCGTCGGGTCCTCGGCCGCCTTGTAGTACGCGGAGAGCCCGACGCTCGCGGTGAACCGGTCCGGGTGGTGGAGGCCGATCTTCAACGCACAGTAACCACCGGTCGAATTGCCCATGATGCCCCAGTTGTGGGCCAGTCTGCCGACCCGGTACACCTCCGAGACCACGTTCGGCAGATCCTCCGCGAGGAACGTCTCGGTCTGCGGCCCGCCCTTGATGTCCACGCACTCGGTGTCCCGCGGCGGCGCCAGCGTCGGCCGCAGCATCACCAGGATCATCGGCTGCGCCTTGCCCGCCTTCACCCGGTCGTGCGCGGTCCGCGGATAGTCGAGGCCCTTCAGGAGGTTCTCCGGAATGCCCGGGTAGCCGGTGAGGACCACCACGGCGGGGAACTTCCGGTGCGCGAACGCCGGCTGGAAGTACTCGGGCGGGAGGTACACGTACGCCGAGCTCTCGATCGCCGACCGCCGGCCCGAGATCACGACCTTGTCGATCCGCCCGCTCTTCACCGGCTGCGAGGCGCCCGGCACGTCCGGCAGCTGCATCCCGACCCGGACGATGTTCTTGGCCGCCAGCGTCCCGGCCGCGTGGTCCGTGACGACGCCCAGATCCTGCTTCTGGCCGAGCAGGTCGGCCCACGACCCGTAGAAGAGAAAGGAGTTGTTGGCCAGCAGACCGACCGAGGAGAAGACCATCACCTGGGTCGCCAGCAGCAGGCCGACCCTGCCCAGCACCGCGCGCACGCTGCGGCGGGCCAGCCGGGGCCAGAGCCAGATCGTGGCGGCGAAGGACACCACGGCCAGCCCGATGACCAAGCCCAGGAACACATTGCCGGTAAGGCCCATGGGTGTGAGCTTTCTTGTCTGGAAATTTCCGGTTCTCGGGTGAACCCCGGTCCCGGAAGCCTCGTCCTACAGGTCGTACATCGTCCGGAGGACCACGGCCGAAGGACTCAAGAATCTCTCGCGGAACCACGGGAAGCGATGTCTGTCACGCTAGATGGGGATAATTCGGGATCGGTTCCGGGCCCTGTACGCAAGTTCCTGCGCGGCCCGAGCTCTGTACGCAAGCTCGTACGCGGCCCGCGCCCCGAATCCGTACCGACGCTGGTCGGTACCGCTTGCACCGTCGTCGGCCTGATCGATGTCGCCGCGGGCGTCTTCCCGCGCTTCCGGCACAGCCGGATGCACACCCTCGCCGAGGTACTGCCCGGCGCCCTCGGGCCGTTCGCCGCCGCGCTCTCGCTGAGCGCCGGCGTCCTGCTGCTGCTGCTCGCCCACGGCCTCAAGCGGCGAAAGCGGCGGGCCTGGCGGGCCGCCGTCGTCCTGCTGCCGGCCGGTGCGCTGGCGCAGTTCACCTACCGGCACTCGGTCATCGGCACGCTCGTCTCGCTGGTGCTCTGCCTGCTGCTCGTCCGCAACCGCGGCGAGTTCGCCGCGCTCCCCGACCCCAGGAGCCGCTGGCGGGCGCTGGCCAACTTCGTGCTCCTCGGTGCGGGTTCGCTGGCCCTCGGGCTCGTCGTCGTCAGCGCGCACCCCGGCCGGGTGGTCGGGAGCCCCAGCATCGCCGACCGGCTCCAGCACGTGCTGTACGGAATGCTCGGCTTCGAGGGGCCCGTCGAGTACGCCGGCGACACCTCCTGGACCGTGGCGTACTCCCTGGGCGCCCTCGGTCTGCTCACCGCCGTCACCACCATCTACCTCGCCTTCCGCCCCGAGCACCCGGCCGCCCGCCTCACCGAGGACGACGAGGTCCGCCTGCGCGCCCTGCTGGAGAGGCACGGCGGCCGCGACTCGCTCGGGCACTTCGCGCTCCGCCGCGACAAGGGCGTCGTCTTCTCCCCCAGCGGCAAGGCCGCCGTCTGCTACCGCGTGGTGTCCGGGGTGATGCTGGCCAGCGGCGACCCGATCGGCGACGTGGAGGCCTGGCCGGGCGCCATCGAACGGTTCATGGACGAGGCCAGGGCCCATTCCTGGACCCCGGCCGTGATGGGCTGCGGCGAGACCGGCGGCGAGGTCTGGACCCGCGAGACCGGGCTCGACGCCCTGGAACTGGGCGACGAGGCGGTGGTGGACGTCGCGGATTTCTCGCTCGCCGGGCGCGCGATGCGCAACGTACGCCAGATGGTGAAGCGCATTGAACGGCTCGGCTACGAGACTCGGGTCCGGCGCGTGGGCGAGATCGGCGACGCCGAACTGGCCCGCATCCGCCGGGCCGCCGACGACTGGCGCGGCACCGACAACGAGCGCGGCTTCTCCATGGCGCTGGGCCGGATCGGTGACCCGGCCGACGGGGACTGTGTCATCGCCACCGCCCACAAGGCCGACGAGCACGCAGGCGAGTCCCCCTACGGCGACCTGAAGGCCGTGCTCCACTTCGTCCCGTGGGGCCCCGACGGCATGTCTCTCGACCTGATGCGCCGCGACCGCTCCGCCGATCCCGGCATGAACGAACTGCTGATCGTCGCCGCCCTCCAGGCGGCCCCCCAGCTCTCCGTCGAACGCGTCTCGCTGAACTTCGCGATGTTCCGCTCGGCACTCGCCCGGGGCGAGAAGCTGGGCGCCGGACCGGTGCTGCGTACCTGGCGCGGACTGCTGATCTTCCTGTCGCGCTGGTTCCAGATCGAGTCGCTGTACAAGTTCAATGCCAAGTTCCGCCCCCGCTGGGAGCCCCGCTTCGTCGTCTACCGCACCGCCCGCGACCTGCCCCGCATCTCCCTCGCCGCCATGCAGGCGGAGGGCTTCGTGAGCCTCGCGCTCCCCCGCCCCTTCGCCCGCCGCTTCCCGGCGCCCCGGCCCCGCCCCTGCGCCCACACCGCGGCGCCCGGCCGGGAGCAGCACGCGCGCGCGGCGTAGCTCCGCTCCATCCGGGGCCTACGCTGGTCGCATGAGTACGTTGCGTGGACGAGGCACGGTCCAGGGCCTTCCGGAGTGGGACCGCTGCGCGGTCATGGGTGTCGTGAACGTGACCCCGGACTCCTTCTCCGACGGAGGGCGCTGGTTCGACACGATGGCCGCGGTCAAACACGGCCTCGACCTGGTGGCCCGGGGCGCCGACCTGATCGACGTCGGCGGCGAGTCGACCCGCCCCGGCGCGAGCCGGGTGGACGCGTCGGAGGAGCTGCGGCGCGTGGTCCCGGTGGTCAAGGGCCTGGCGTCCGAAGGGGTCACGGTCTCCGTGGACACCATGCGGGCCCGGGTCGCCGACGAGGCGGTCGCGGCCGGAGCCGTCCTGGTCAACGACGTGAGCGGCGGCCTCGCCGACCCCGACATGGTCCGGGTCGTCGCCGCGGCCGGCGCCCCCTTCGTGGTGATGCACTGGCGCGGCTTCAGCGAGTCCATGAACAGCCGGGCGGTGTACGGGGACGTCGTCGCCGAGGTCGTCGCCGAGCTGCGGGAACGGATGGACGCCGTGGTCGCGGGCGGCATCGCCCCGGAACGGATCGTGATCGACCCCGGTCTCGGCTTCGCCAAGGACGCCGCCCACGACCTCGCCCTGGTCGCCCACCTCGACGAGCTGCGTGCCCTGGGCCGCCCACTGCTGGTCGCCGCCTCCCGCAAGCGCTTCCTCGGCCACGTACTGGCCGGCGAGGGCGCCGCACCGCCGCCCGCCCGCGAACGCGACGCCGCCACCGCGGCGATCTCCGCCCTGTCCGCGCACGCGGGCGCCTGGGCCGTCCGGGTCCACGAGGTCCGGGCCACGGCCGACGCCGTACGGGTCGCCCGCGCCATCGAGGGAGCTTCGTGAGCGGGCCCCGTGACGAGCACGCGGAGGCGGCTGCCGACATCGCGGCCGTCGAGCAGACCAACACGGCCTTCTACGAGGCGATGGAGCGCGGCGACCTGGAGGAGCTCTCCGGTCTCTGGCTGCCGGGCGAGGACCTCACCGTCTCCTGCGTCCATCCGGGCTGGCCGGTGCTGACCGGCCGCGGCGAGGTGCTGCGCAGTTACGCGCTGATCATGGCGAACACCGAGTACATCCAGTTCTTCCTGACCGACGTCGGGGTCTCGATGACCGGTGACACGGCCCTGGTGACCTGCACGGAGAACATCCTCAGCGGCGGCCCGGCGGAGGACGGCAACGCCCTCGGCCCACTGGTCGGCCAACTCGTCGTGGCCACCAATGTGTTCCGGCGCACACCCGACGGCTGGAAGCTCTGGTCCCACCACGGCTCGCCCGTACTGACCGAAACCGGTGACGAAGAGGACGAAGAGACACCCTCCTGACCGGCCGGCCGGGCGGCCGCGCCCCCGAACGGGGTTGGAACGGGGCCGTGCGGGTATACGCGGCTACCAGTCCGTGAGGCCGCGTCCACGGCCCCCGCGGGCGAGCACTGTCGGTGCTCGCAGGTAGATTCGAAAGAGAGCACCTCGCCGTCCGCACGCGGCCCCGTGTCTCTACGACCAACGACAGCAGGAGTGATTCGCGTGGATCGTGTCGCGCTGCGCGGCCTCAAGGCCCGTGGACACCATGGCGTCTTTCCCAAGGAACGGGAAGAGGGCCAGACCTTCATCGTGGACCTGGTGCTCGGCCTGGACACCCGCCCCGCGGCAGCCTCCGACGACCTGACGAAGACCGTGCACTACGGCGTCGTCGCGGAGGAGGTCGTCGAAGTGGTGCAGGGTGACCCCGTCGACCTGATCGAAACGCTCGCGGAGCGCATCGCCCAGCAGTGCCTCAAGCACGAAGGAGTCCAGGAGGTGGAGGTCGTGGTGCACAAGCCGGATGCGCCGATCACCGTCCCCTTCGACGATGTGACCATCACCATCACCCGGAGCCGAGTATGACTGCGTTTTCCACCGAGGGGCAGAGCGACCCGACCGTCCAGCCGGTGCCCGCCGCCGTGGTCGAACAGGTCGACGCGGCGGACGTCACCCTCTCCAACCCCAAGCGTGCCGTGATCTCCCTGGGCTCCAACCTCGGCAACCGCCTGGAGACCCTCCAGGGCGCCATCGACGCGCTGGAGGACACCCCCGGCCTGCGGGTCAAAGCCGTCTCCCCGGTGTACGAGACGGAGCCGTGGGGCGTCGCACCCGGGTCCCAGCCCTCGTACTTCAACGCGGTGATCGTCGTGAAGACGACGCTCCCCCCGTCCTCCCTCCTGGAGCGCGGCCAGGCCGTCGAGGAGGCCTTCGACCGGGTCCGCGAGGAGCGCTGGGGCCCGCGCACCATAGACGTCGACATCGTGGCTTACGCAGACGTCGTCTCCGACGACCCGGTGCTCACCCTCCCCCACCCCAGGGCCCATGAGCGGGCCTTCGTCCTCGCCCCGTGGCACGACGTCGACCCCGAGGCCCAGCTGCCCGGCGCCGGTCCCGTCGCGGAGCTGCTGGCCGGAGTCGGCCGGGAAGGCGTGCTGCCCCGCGCCGATCTGGAACTCCGCCTGCCCGAGTAGTCGTTAGGCTCGACGGAAACTGACCACTGGCGGCGAAGGGCGGATCTCTCGGTGAAGCAACTCAGGCTCGGGGTACTGGTCGGCCTCTTCGCCGCTGCCGGAGTGCTCTCCTGGGGCGGCGCCCGCCTCTGGGACTCCCTGGGCAGCCTGCCGAGTGTTCCCCTCGCCGCGCCGATCGTGCTCGCGGTGATCGCCGTCATCCTGCTGGCGACGGCGCTCTCCGTCCGTTCCCGGCTGCGCGCCCAGCGCGAGCGCCGGCCGGGAGCCAAGGGCATCGAGCCCCTGATGGCCGCCCGCGCTGTCGTCTTCGGCCAGGCCAGCGCCCTGGTCGTCTCCCTGGTCTCCGGCATGTACGGCGGCATCGGCGTCTTCCTGCTCGGCTCCCTCGACATCCCGGCCCGCCGCGACCAGGCCATCTACGCGGGCTTCGCCGTCCTGGCGGGCATCGCCGTGGTCGCCGCGGCCCTCTGGCTGGAGCGCATCTGCAAGCTCCCGGAGGACGAGGACAACGACAGGAGCTCGGCGGCCGCGTAGGGCCACCGAGCTCCTGTGGTGAGGCTGCTTCCGGATCCGAATCCGGGTCCGGTCAGCGCGCCATGATCAGGCTCATCGCCTCGGCACGCGTCGCGGGGTCACGGAGCTGTCCGCGCACCGCCGAGGTCAGCGTCTTGGCCCCCGGCTTGCGGATCCCGCGCATCGACATGCACATGTGCTCACACTCGATGACGACGATGACCCCGCGCGGCTCCAGGATCTCCATCAGGGACTCGGCGATCTGCGTGGTCAGCCGCTCCTGGACCTGCGGGCGGCGGGCGTAGACGTCGACCAGCCGGGCCAGCTTGGAAAGACCGGTGATCTTGCCGGTGGTCGCCGGGATGTACCCGACGTGTGCGACGCCCCTGAACGGGACCAGATGATGTTCACAGGTACTGAACACTTCGATGTCCTTGACCAGCACCATCTCGTCGTGACCGAGGTCGAACGTGGTCGTCAGGACGTCCTCGGGCTCCTGGTGGAGGCCGGCGAATATCTCCTTGTACGCCCGCGCCACCCGCCCCGGCGTCTCGCGCAGTCCCTCGCGGTCCGGGTCCTCGCCCACCGCGATGAGGAGTTCGCGTACGGCGGCCTCGGCCCGCTTCTCGTCGAAGTCGCCGATCGAACCCTGGCCGTCCAGCGTCACCGGGTCGGTCATCTGTGCCTCGTTCCTCTGAGCTGTCACCCGCGCCATACCTCCGCACGGGCGTACGAAAAAGCCGCGCCTCCACAGGCTAGAACCTGTGGGGGCGCGGCTTCCATTCCGGGCCCGGCGCGACCTCCGTGAAAGGGGCCACACCGGGGAACGGGATCAGCTCTCGGGCCGGTCCTCCGGGACGACCTCGGTGGCCGGGACGGTGTCCGTGGGGACGGCCGTGCCGTTCGCCGTGGTGGCGCCGTTGGTGAGGGCGAGCTCCTTCGGCGAGAGCACCGGGGGCCGCGTCGAAGGCGTACGCCGGGCCGAACCGGTCCACGCCGGACGGGCCGGGCGCTTCACGATCGGGGCGAAGATCTCGGCGATCTCCTCCTTGCCGAGCGTCTCCTTCTCCAGGAGCTGGAGCACCAGGTTGTCCAGGACGTCGCGGTTCTCGACGAGGATCTCCCACGCGTCGTTGTGGGCGGTCTCGATGAGCTTCTTGACCTCCTCGTCGACCAGGGCCGCGACCTCTTCCGAGTAGTCGCGCTGGTGGCCCATCTCCCGGCCCACGAAGGGCTCGGTGTTGTCGCCGCCGAACTTGATCGCGCCGAGCCGCTCCGTCATGCCGTACTGCGTGACCATCGCGCGAGCCGTTGCGGTGGCCTTCTCGATGTCGTTGGCGGCGCCGGTGGTCGGGTCGTGGAAGACCAGCTCCTCGGCCGCGCGTCCGCCCAGCATGTAGGCCAGCTGGTCGAGCATCTCGTTGCGCGTCGTGGAGTACTTGTCCTCCTCCGGGAGCACCATCGTGTAACCGAGGGCGCGGCCGCGGGAGAGGATCGTGATCTTGTGGACCGGGTCCGCCTGGGGGGAAGCCGCCGCGACCAGGGCGTGTCCGCCCTCGTGGTACGCGGTGATCTTCTTCTCCTTCTCGGACATGATCCGGGTCCGCTTCTGCGGGCCCGCCACGACACGGTCGATGGCCTCGTCGAGCATCTTGTTGTCGATCAGCTTCAGATTGCCGCGCGCCGTGAGGAGCGCCGCTTCGTTCAGCACGTTCGACAGGTCGGCACCGGTGAAGCCGGGCGTACGACGGGCGACGGCGCCGAGGTCGACGTCCTTCGCTACCGGCTTGCCCTTCTGGTGCACCTTGAGGATCTCCAGGCGGCCCTGCATGTCCGGCCGGTCGACCGCGATCTGCCGGTCGAAGCGGCCCGGACGCAGCAGCGCCGGGTCGAGGATGTCCGGCCGGTTCGTGGCGGCGATCAGGATGACGCCGCCCTTCACGTCGAAGCCGTCCATCTCGACGAGCAGCTGGTTCAGCGTCTGCTCGCGCTCGTCGTGCCCGCCGCCCATTCCGGCACCGCGGTGCCGGCCTACGGCGTCGATCTCGTCGACGAAGACGATCGCCGGGGCGTTCGCCTTGGCCTGCTCGAAGAGGTCACGGACCCGGCTGGCACCGACACCGACGAACATCTCGACGAAGTCGGAACCGGAGATCGAGTAGAACGGGACGCCCGCCTCGCCGGCGACGGCGCGTGCGAGCAGCGTCTTGCCCGTACCGGGCGGCCCGTACAGCAGGACGCCCTTGGGGATCTTCGCGCCGACGGCCTGGAACTTCGCCGGCTCCTGGAGGAACTCCTTGATCTCCTGGAGCTCCTCGACAGCCTCGTCCGACCCCGCCACATCGGCGAACGTCGTCTTCGGCGTGTCCTTGGTGATCAGCTTGGCCTTGGACTTCCCGAACTGCATGACCCGGGAGCCGCCGCCCTGCATCTGATTCATCAGGAACAGGAAGACGACCACGATCAGGACGAACGGCAGCAGCGAGAGGAGGATCGAGATGAACGGGGACTGCTTGGACGGCGAGACCGTGTAGCCCTCGCCGATCTTGCCGCTCTCGAACTTCTGCTGCAGCGTGTCCGCGATCTGGACACCCTGGTTGCCGATGTAGCTCGCCTGGAACTTGGTGCCGGACTCGCCCGAGAGCTTCTGGCCCTTCTTCAACTCGATCTTGATGATCTGTTCGTCACCGGTGGTCAGCTTGGCCTGCGCCACCTGGTCCTTGCTGATCGCCTGGATCACCTTGCCGGTGTCCACCGATTTGTAGCCGCCCGACGAGCCGACGACTGTCATCAACACGACCACGGCGAGGACGGCCAGCACGATCCACATGACCGGCCCACGGAAGTATCGCTTCACGTCCATCCATACGGGGCGAAGCCGCCCCGTCCCTCCTGCCCGTAGGTAAATGCTGCTGTGAGAAAAGACTGTTCTTCGGACGGTACCCCAGCATTGTCACCCGCGACTGCCGGGGACGTCTGTCAAAACCCGCCTTCGAAGACTCAACGGCGGGAAGCCCGTGAAAGGTTCCCCGCCGTCGGCTCCGGTCGGTCCGGGCACCGCCGGGGCCGGGCGAAGGGCTCCGGGCGGAGGTCAGCCCCCGTAGACGTGCGGGGCGAGGGTGCCGACGAAGGGGAGGTTGCGGTACTTCTCGGCGTAGTCGAGCCCGTAGCCGACGACGAACTCGTTGGGGATGTCGAAACCGACCCACTTGCAGTCGAGCGCGACCTTGGCCGCGTCCGGCTTGCGCAGGAGGGTGCAGATCTCCAGGGAGGCGGGCTCCCGCGAGCCGAGGTTCGACATCAGCCACGACAGCGTCAGGCCCGAGTCGATGATGTCCTCGACGATCAGGACGTGCTTGCCCTTGATGTCGGTGTCCAGGTCCTTCAGGATCCGGACCACTCCGGAGGACTGGGTGCCGGCGCCGTACGACGAGACGGCCATCCAGTCCATGGTGACGGGGGTGGACAGCGCGCGCGCCAGGTCCGCCATCACCATCACTGCGCCCTTGAGGACACCGACGATGAGCAGGTCCTTGCCCGCGTACTCCGCGTCGATCTTCGCGGCCAGCTCGACGAGCTTCGCGTCGATCTCTTCCTTGGTGAGGAGCACCGACTGAAGGTCGGTGCCCATGTCCTTCTCGTTCACCCGCGTCTCTTTCTCTGCCTGCCGGGTCCGGGGTGTTGCCCCCGCACCTGCGCGGCCGCTCGCCTGCATGTCAGCCGCTTGTGCTTCAGCTCTGCCGAATGACCAGTCTGCCACCCTGCCGCATGGCTTCGACGCGTCCGGGCAGGTTGATGGCGCGCTGGCCGCGCCAGCCGGTGATCAGACGGTCGACTTCCTCGATGTGACGGGCGAAGAGCGAGCCGGCCGGGGAACCGGCCTCCAAGACTGCCCGGCGCAGGACCCGGCGGCGTACGGCGGGCGGCAGCGCGAACAACTTGGCGCACTCCAGCCGGCCCGCGTCGTCCCGCGCGGCTCGGCCGGCCTCGGCGGCCCAGGTGTCCAGCGCGTCGGCGTCGTCGCGGGAGAGCTGCGCGGTACGGGCCAGGGCCTCGACGACCCCTTTGCCCAGCGCCTTCTCCAGGGCGGGCAGGCCCTCGTGGCGCAGCCGGGAGCGGGTGTAGGCCGGGTCGATGTTGTGCGGGTCGTCCCAGACGGGCAGCGACTGGACGAGGCACGCCTTGCGGGCGGTCTGCCGGTCGAGTTGGAGGAAGGGGCGGCGGTAGCGGCCGGCCGGTCCGGATGCGGCGGCCATGCCGGAGAGCGAGCGGATGCCGGAGCCGCGGGCGAGGCCGAGCAGCACCGTCTCCGCCTGGTCGTCACGGGTGTGTCCGAGCAGGACGGCGGCGGCGCCGTGCCGCTCCGCCGCCGCGTCAAGGGCGGCGTAGCGGGCGTCCCGGGCCGCGGCCTCGGGGCCGCCTTCGTGACCGACCCGCACGGCGACGGACTCGACCGGGTCGAGGCGCAGGTCGGTGAGGCGGTCCACGACCTCGGCGGCCCGCTCGTCGGAGCCGTCCTGGAGGCCGTGGTCGACGGTGATTGCGCCGGCCCGGACGGCGAGTTTGGGGGCCTCGAAGGCAAGGGCCGAGGCGAGGGCCATGGAATCGGCGCCGCCGGAGCAGGCCACCAGCACCAGTGGGGTGTCGGGGCGCTCGGGGAGTGCGGCGCGCTGCCTGCCCGCACCGGCTTCGGCGAGCTCGGGGTGCGGGGTGCGCCGGTTGAGGTCGGCGCTTCGGATGTGATCGGTGAGTACGTCGTGGAGTACGCGGCGGACCGCCAGGCGTATCGCCGCGACCGCAGGATGGGGACCCATGTCCGGTGCCCTTCATGAAGGTTCGGTGAGGTGCCTCGGAGCGGCGGACGGAGAAGTGCGCCGTCACTCAGAGTGCGTCGATGGTGACAGAGGCAAGCCGTCCATCGAGCATTGCACGCCTTCCCATGCCCCTACGGTCCCTCGGATGGGTGATTACCGGCGCGTTCTCATCCTGCCGTCCGCCGGCGGACCGCCCATGGTCAGGACTCTGCCCTACGGTGCACCCTCGCGATCCAGTCCGCGGGCTTCGCGATCTCCGCCTTGGTGGGCAGGGTGTTCGGCGAGGTCCAGACCCGGTTGAAGCCGTCCATGCCGACCTCTTCGACCACGGCCCGGACGAACCGTTCGCCGTCGCGGTACTGGCGCAGCTTGGCGTCGAGGCCGAGGAGCTTGCGCAGCGCCTGGTCGAGGCGGCCGGCGCCGCGCGCCCTGCGCTGCTGGAACTTCTCGCGGATCTCGTCGACGGATGAGACCACCTCGGGGCCGACGCCGTCCATCACGTAGTCGGCGTGGCCTTCGAGCAGGGACATCACGGCGGTGAGCCGGCCGAGAATCTCGCGCTGGGAGGGCGTCTGGACGAGTTCGACCAGGCTGCGGCCGCCGTCCTCGCCCTCTTCGCCCTCGGGGCGCCCGCCGGCCAGGGACTGGGCGGCCTCGCGGAGCCGTTCCAGCACGGCCATCGGATCGACGTCGGTCTCGTCGAGGAATGACTGGATCTCGCCCTGGAGGTGGTCGCGGAGCCAGGGCACGCCGGTGAACTGGGTCCGGTGGGTCTCCTCGTGGAGCGCGACCCAGAGCCGGAAGTCGTGCGGATCGACCTCCAGTTCACGCTCGACGTGGACGATGTTCGGGGCGACGAGCAGCAGCCTGCCGCCGCCGTCGGCCGAGGCGGGGAGCTCGCGGGTGGCCGGGGCGAACGTCTCGTACTGGCCGAGGACCCGGGAGGCCAGGAAGGACAGCAGCATCCCGACCTCGACGCCGGTGACCTTGCCGCCGACGGCGCCGAGCACCGCGCCGCCGGGGCCGCCCGCGCGCCGGTCCTGCATCTTCCCCAGCAGCGGGCGGAGCAGTTCGCGGAAGCCCGCGACATTGGCCTTGATCCAGCCGGCCCGGTCCACGACCAGGACCGGGGTGTCCTCCGGCCGGGTCCCCTCCGGGATCATCCGGGTGAAGGAACGGACGTGCTCCTCCGCGGCCTTGGCATGCCGGCGCAGCTCCGCGACGACTTCGCGGGCCTCCTCGCGGCTGATCTCCGGCCCCGGCCGCACAAGTCGGGTCGCGGTCGCGACCGCGAGATTCCAGTCGACCATCTCGGCACCACCGATGCTCGTCATGCGTCAACCGTACGTGCTCGGGTCGGTCCGCGGTGTGGTGTCGACCGGCTCAGCGGGGGACGGTGCTCAGGGCTGTGGCAAGTGTGTCGAGGGCGGACTGGGCTTCGGACGGGGAGGTCGTGCCGGAGGACAGGAAGGCGAAGGCGAGCAGCCGGCCCTGGTGGTCGACGACCGTTCCCGCGAGGGTGTTCACGCCGGTGAGGGTGCCGGTCTTGGCGCGGATCAGGCCGGTGCCGGCGGACTTCCCGGTGAAGCGGTCGCTGAGCGTGCCGCTGAAACCGGCGACCGGGAGGCCGGTGAGGACCGGGCGCAGTTCGGGGTGGTCGGGGTCGGCCGCGCGGGCGAGGAGGCCGGCCAGCAGTCCGGCGGTGACCTTGTCCTTGCGGTTCAGTCCGCTGCCGTCGGCGAGGTCCGCCCCCTTCAGCGGCAGGCCGAGCTTCTTGAGCTGTGCGGTGACGGCCCGTCGGCCGCCCGCGAAGTCGGCCGGTTCACCCGCGGCGAGGGCGGTCTGCCTGGCGAGCGCCTCGGCGATGTCGTTGTCACTGTTGGTCAGGGCTCGTTCGACCAGGGCGGAGAGCGGGACGGAGCGGTGTTCGGCGACCTTCCGGGACCCGGCGGCCGGGCGGCCGTGCTTCGGCTCCGCCGCGGTGTCGATCCCGGCGTCGTGGAGCAGCTTCGCGAAGGTACGGGCGGTGTCCCCGGCCGGGTCGTCGCTGCGCGGGGCGGGTCCGCTCGCGGAGTTGTCGAGCCTGCCCTCGTCGGTCATCAGGGCGCTGACGGGCGCGATGTTCTCGTTGGGGCCGATCGGGTGCCTGGCCGGCCCGGAGTAGCGGGAGGTGTCGTACGTGAGGCGGGCCTTGCCGACGCCCTGGTCCTTCAGGGCGCGGGCGGTGTCGGTGGCCAGTCTGCGCAGGGCGGCCTTGTCGAGGGTGGGGTCGCCGCCGCCGACCAGGGCGATGGACCGGAGGTCGGCGGACGCCCGGACCTCGGTGGCGATGCGGTGGTCGGGGCCGAGGGCGCCGAGGGCGGCGACCGCGGTGGCGATCTTGACGGTGGAGGCGGGCGTCATGGGGGTACCGGCGCCCTGGTCGTACAGCCGCTCGCCGGTGGCGGTGTCGATGACGACGGCGGCGCGCCGGTCGCCCAGGGCGGAGTCCTTCAGCAGCGGGCCGAGGGCGGCGCGGAGTGCGGCGGCTGCGCCGTTGGGGGTGGTGCGGGCGTCCGGGGCGGCGTTGTCGACGGCGGCGGAAAGGGCGTCCAGAACGGCCGGGGCGCTGGGTGCGGGGGCCGGTCCGGGCGGCGCGGCGGGCTCGTGATGTGCGCCACCTGTACGGTTCCGGGCGGCGGCCCAGTCGATCTCGGCCTTACGCTGACCCGAGTCCCAGGGGCCGGCGGCAAGGACGACGCCGGCTGCGAGCGCCAGGCCGAGGCCGGCGGAGACGGCGGTGAACTGCCGGTCGTTCAGTCCCTTCAACCTGATCACGGCGGCCCGGAGGGTGCGCCTGCTCAGCTTGTCCAGCGGGTTGACCGACGGTCTTTTCACCGGCTCGTCCACCGTTGACCAGCCCCTTTCGCGAGCACACATCTGCGTGGGGGACACTTAATCACCAGTCGTATGTGTTGATCATGGAGGAGCCACCCGTGGAGTTCGACGTCGTTATCGAGATCCCGAAGGGTTCGCGGAACAAGTACGAGGTGGACCACGAGACCGGTCGGATCCGCCTGGACCGTCGACTCTTCACCTCGACCAGCTACCCGGCGGACTACGGCTTCGTCGAGAACACCCTCGGCGAGGACGGCGACCCGCTGGACGCGCTGGTCATCCTGGAGGAGCCGACCTTCCCCGGCTGCCTCATCAAGTGCCGCGCCATCGGCATGTTCCGGATGACGGACGAGGCCGGCGGCGACGACAAGCTGCTGTGCGTGCCGGCCTCCGACCCCCGGGTGGAGCACCTGCGCGACATCCACCACGTGTCGGAGTTCGACCGCCTGGAGATCCAGCACTTCTTCGAGGTCTACAAGGACCTGGAGCCCGGCAAGTCGGTCGAGGGTGCCGACTGGGTCGGCCGCGCCGAGGCCGAGGCCGAGATCGAGGCCTCCTACAAGCGCCTTGAGGCGCAGGGCGGCGCGCACTGACCCGAGGGTCGTGGCCGGATTCCGGCCGAGGTACGTGACACGGTTCCGTTTCCACGGTTCCGGGCCGGGAACGGGCGGTACTCCTCATCGCGGAGTGCCGCCCGTTCCGCGTGTCCGCCGCGGTTCGTGCGGCGGCTGCTCCGCGTGTACCGCACGACCCGTCGAGCGCCCGTTCCGCGGGTCCACCGCGACCCGCGTGTCGCCTGCTCCGCGGGTCCGCCGCGATCCGCATGTCGCCTGCTCCGCGGGTCCGCCGCGATCCGCGTGGAGCCCTCCTGGCGTCCGGGCCGCGTCCCGTGGCCATACTGGGCACAGGTGCGGCCGATGGCGCGCAGCCGAGAGGAGCGAGGTCGAGTGGTGGCGGAACAGGGCGGTCCGGAGGACCAGAAGCCCCAGTCCGACGAGGCGCGCAGCGCCTTCACGCCGCCGGCCGGGGTGGACCGGCGCGCGTCCGCGCCCGACGACGACCACCCGACATCGGAGTTCGCCGTTCCGGCCGGTCTGACGACCGAGCCCCAGGGGCCGGGAACAGGTTCCGCTTCGGGCTCCGCCCCGGGGTCCGGTTCTGGTTCGGAGACGATCGGTTCGGCCTTCGCCCCGCCGCGCACCTACAGCGCCCAGCACTCGCCGCCCGCCTTCACCCCGGCCCACGGCAGCCCGATGATCCGGCTGACCAAGGAGGCCCCCTGGCAGGACCGGATGCGCACGATGCTGCGGATGCCGGTCGCCGAGCGCCCGGCGCCCGAGACGGTACAGAAGGCCGACGAGGCGGGGCCCGCGGTGCCCCGCGTCCTCGACCTGACGCTGCGTATCGGGGAGCTGCTGCTGGCGGGCGGCGAGGGCGCCGAGGACGTCGAGGCGGCCATGTTCGCGGTGACCCGCAGCTACGGCCTGGACCGCTGCGAGCCCACGGTCACCTTCACCCTGCTGTCCATCTCGCACCAGCCGTCGCTGGTCGACGACCCGGTGACGTCGAGCCGTACCGTACGCCGCCGCGCCACCGACTACACCCGGCTGGCCGCCGTGTTCCGGCTCATCGACGACATCACCACCGAGGACGTCGAGGTCTCGCTGGAGGAGGCCTACCGGCGACTGGCGGAGATCCGGCGCAACCGGCACCCGTACTCCGGCTGGGTGCTCACACTGGCCGCCGGCGGGCTCGCGGGGGCGGCGTCGGTGCTGCTCGGCGGTGGTCCGCTGGTGTTCCTGGTGGCGGCGGTCGGCGCGATGCTCGGCGACCGGCTCGCCTGGCTCTGTGCCGGGCGTGGGCTGCCGGAGTTCTACCAGTTCGTGGCGGCGGCGATGCCGCCGGCCGCGCTGGGGGTGGCGCTGACCCTGACCCACTGGTCGGACCTGCAACCGTCCGCGGTCATCACCGGTGGGCTGTTCGCGCTGCTGCCGGGGCGGGCCCTGGTGGCGGGGGTGCAGGACGGGCTGACCGGTTTCTACATCACCGCGGCCGCGCGGCTGCTCGAAGTCATGTACCTGTTCATCGGCATCGTGGTCGGTGTGCTGCTGGTGCTGTATCTGGGGCTCCAGCTGGGCGCCCAGCTGAACCCCGAGGCCAGGTTCATCGCCCCGGACCGGCCGGTGGTTCAGATCCTGGCGTCGATGGCGCTCTGTTTCGCCTTCGCGATCCTGCTCCAGCAGGACCGGTCCACGGTGCTGGCGGTGACCCTCAACGGCGGTGTGGCCTGGGTGATCTACGGGGCGATGGCCCGCACCGGCAACATCTCGCCGGTGGCGGCGACGGCGACGGCGGCCGGTCTGGTGGGACTGTTCGGGCAGCTGCTCTCGCGCTACCGGTACACCTCGTCGCTGCCGTTCATCACCGCGGCGATCGGCCCGCTGCTGCCCGGTTCGGCCACGTACTTCGGTCTGCTGGCCGTGGCCCAGGGGCGGGTGAACGCCGGGCTCTCCTCGCTGTCGACCGCGGTGGCCACGGCGCTGGCCATCGCGATCGGGGTGAACCTGGGGAGCGAGATCTCCCGGCTGTTCATGCGGGTGCCGGGTGCGGTCGGCGGGGCGGGCCGCCGCGCGGCCAAACGGACGCGCGGCTTCTGATCCCCTGCGGCCGGAGGGTGCGTCAGCGCTTGGCGTGACGGCCGCGCTGGCCCGGGGCCGGGCTGCCCCCGGCGGACGGGCCGTGGCCCTCGCTGCCGCCGGACGCCGCTTCCTTCTTCGACTTGGAGCGGGCGCGCAGGAACTCGATCGCGATCGGCACCACCGAGATGAGCACGATCAGGATGAGCATCGCCTCGATGTTCTCGTGGACGAAGTCGATCTTGCCGAGGGCCGAGCCGAGCAGCGTGACGCCGACGCCCCAGAGGACTCCGCCGATGATGTTGAACACGATGAACGAGCGGTAGTTCATCCGGCTCACACCGGCGATGATCGGCGTGAACGTACGCACCACGGGCACGAAGCGGGCCAGGATCAGCGACTTCGGGCCGTACTTCTCGAAGAAGTCGTGCGCCTTCTCGACGTTCTCCTGCTTGAAGAGGCGGGAGTCCGGGCGCTTGAAGAGCGAGGGGCCGACCTTGCGGCCGAAGAGATAGCCCACCTGGTCGCCGATGATCGCCGCCAGCGCCACCAGCAGGCAGACCAGCCAGAGCGGGGTCTTCAGCTGGCCGGTGGTCACCAGCAGCCCCGTGGTGAACAAGAGCGAGTCGCCGGGGAGGAAGAAGCCGATCAGCAGTCCGGACTCGGCGAACACGATGAGGAGGACACCGGGAAGCCCGAAGGTGTTGATCAGATAGTCCGGGTCCAGCCAGCTCGGGCCGAGCGCAAGCGTATTCAAGGGTCCGGGGCTCCTGGATCGATCGATGGCGGCTGCGTGGCCGCCCAAAGCTATCAACGCAGGACGACGCCCCCGGGTTCCAGATACCCCCCGCGAGGACACCCACCGGCCCGGCCGGGGATGCACACCGGGCCAACCGGGACAAAGCTGGCCCCCAGGAGGTGCCAAACGATGGGCATTGAGGATTACGGCGGCGGGCAGACGGAGCGTTCGGACGTCCTGGTCGTCACGACGAACGACGTGCCGGGCCACCAGGTGACGCGGGTGATCGGGGAGGTGTTCGGCCTCACCGTGCGCTCCCGCCACCTGGGCAGCCAGATCGGCGCCGGGCTGAAGTCCATGATCGGCGGCGAGCTGAAGGGGCTGACCAAGACGCTCGTCGAGACCCGCAACCAGGCGATGGAGCGGCTCGTCGAGCAGGCGAAGGCCCGGGGCGCCAACGCGGTGCTGATGATGCGCTTCGACGTGACCGAGGCGGCCGACGTGGGCACGGAGGTGTGCGCGTACGGAACCGCGGTCGTGATCAGCCGGAGCTGAGCGGGCACGGCCACGGGAGCGAGGACGCCCCGCCCGGCGTCCCCGCCCCGTGGCGGTCACCCCAGGCGCCGGGCGTTGGCCTCGATCGCGTCCCGCAGGTGCTCGGCCAGGCCGGGCCGCATCGAGTCGTAGTACGCGCGGAACCGCTCGTCGGACACGTACATCTCGCCGAGCCCCCGGTGCATCTCGGCGGAGCACTCGTAGAACCACTTGCCGATGTGCAGCCGGTGGGCCTCGGCCAGCTCCATCGCCCGCTCGCCGGTGGCCGGCTCCCCGGCCTCCATCAGCGCGTCGTAGGCGGCGGTCCATTCGGTGACCTCCGCCTGCATCCGCTTCCAGTCGTCCTTGGTGTACCGGGCGGCCCGGCGCTGCGATTCGGCGTACAGGTCGGTGCCGCCCCAGCGGCGTTCGGCCTCCTCGGCGTGCTCCTCGGGGTCCTTGCCCCCGAAGACCTCGAACTTCTCCTCGGGCGTGAGGTTGATGCCCATCTTCCGTGCCTCCATTGCTGTCTCGACGGCGTCGGCCATCCTTCTCAGCTCGGCGATCCGGCCGGAGAGCAGCCGGTGCTGGCGCCGCAGGTGCTCCTGCGGGTCCGCCCGCGGATCGTCGAGCAGTACCGCGATCTCGTCGAGCGGGAAGCCGAGTTCCCGGTAGAACAGGATCTGCTGGAGCCGGTCGAGATCGCCGTCGTCGTAGCGGCGGTGCCCGGCCCGGCTGCGCGCGCTGGGCGAGAGCAGTCCGATGCCGTCGTAGTGGTGCAGGGTGCGCACCGTGACTCCGGCGAATCCGGCGACCTGTCCCACGGAGTAATCCATGACCCCTTCGCTCCCTTCTCCGATCGGGTACGTCCCGAGCCTGGGCCCTGACGTGACGTGAGGTGCAAGCCCGAATTGCCGCCACTCCGGCACCCCCGGAAGGGTTATGTACCTTTTACGCCGTTATGGTGAGCCGGTGGCCACCGAATCCTCCGCCCTCGCCGGATCCGCCCGTGAACCCACCCCCGTACAGCGGCTGCTGCCCGTCATCGTGCCCTCCCTGGCCGTCGGGGTCCTCTCCGCCCTCGTCCTGCTCGGCATCAGCCTGCTCGCGGAAAAGCTTCAGGGCGTGCTCTGGGAGACGTTCCCCGACGCACTCTCCGTCGGCCGCTACTCCGCGCTCTGGATGATCGTGATGCTCACCGCGAGCGGGCTGGCGGTCGGCCTGCTCGTCCGGGCGGTGCCCGGTCACGCGGGTCCCGACCCGGCGACCACCGGGCTGGTCGATCCGCCGCTGGCGCCGGGAGTGGTGCCGGGGCTGCTGCTGGTCACGGTCCTCACCCTGGCGGGCGGGGTCAGCCTCGGTCCGGAGAATCCGGTCACGGCCGCCAACATCGCGCTGGCCTGCCGGCTCGGCCGCAGGCTCATGCCCGGCACGCCGGTGGCGCTCTGGCTCTCGCTCGCCGCGGCCGGCACCATCGGCGCGCTCTTCGGCACCCCGGTCGCCGCCGCGCTGATCCTCACCGAGACCCTCGCCTCACGCGCCGAGCCGGGCGCACTCTGGGACCGCCTCTTCGGGCCGCTCGCGGCGGGCACGGCGGGCGCGCTCACCATGACGCTGCTGGCCCACCCCAGCTTCGACCTGGCACTGCCGGCCTACGAGCGGCCACGCTGGGGCGACCTGTCCTCCTCCGTCGTCATCGCCCTGGCGGGGGCCGTGCTCGGCATGTTGACGGTGTACGCGTTCCCGTACGCGCACCGGCTCTTCCGGGCCCTGAGGCGTCCGGTCCTGGCGCTGACCGCGGGCGGGCTGCTGCTCGGCCTGCTGGGTGCGCTGGGCGGCCGTCTCACCCTGTTCAAGGGGCTCGACGAGGTGAAGGAGCTCGCCGCCGACCCGGGCGGCCACTCGGCCTGGCAGTTCGCGCTCCTGGCCCTGGTGAAGGCGGCCGCGCTGGTGATCGCGGCGAGCTGCGGCTTCCGTGGCGGGCGGATCTTCCCCGCGGTCTTCGTGGGTGTCGCTCTGGGGCTCTGCGCCCACGCCCTGGTCGCCTCGGTGCCGGTGGCGCTGGCGGTGACCTGCGGGGTACTGGGGGTGCTGCTGGCGATCACCCGGCAGGGCTGGCTGAGCCTGTTCACCGCCGCGGTGCTGGTCGGCGACGCGGGCGTGCTGCCGATCCTGTGCATCGCCTCGCTGCCCGCCTGGCTGCTGGTGACCGGGCGGCCGCAGATGCAACTGCACGAGGACGGTACGCCGCTGAAGTGAGCCGTCGGGGGCGGGACGAACGAAGGGCGCGCGCTCGAAGCGCCGAACGCCCGGCTCTTCCGTATCGTCGCATCCGTACGCATTCCTCCCGCAAGGCCCCTGCCCGCGGGTCCGTACGGATGCGTCCCATCAGCTTGCCGGAGGTTCGCGCAATGCCCACGCCCGTCAACGTCGCCGTCATCTACTACTCGTCGACCGGAACCGTCGCCACGATCGCCAAGGCCATCGCGCAGTATGCCGAGAAGGCCGGTGCCGAGGTGCGGATGCGCAAGGCCCGCGAGCTCGCCCCGCAGGCGGCCATCGACTCCAATCCGGCGTGGGCGGCCAACGCGAAGGCCACTGCCGACATCACCGAGGTCTCGCCCGACGACATGATCTGGGCGGACGCCGTGATCCTCGGTACGCCGACCCGGTTCGGCAACGTGAGCGCCCAGCTCAAGCAGTTCCTCGACACGCTCGGCGGCCACTGGCAGGCGGGCCACCTCGCGGACAAGGTCTACAGCGGCTTCACCTCCACCAGCACCACCCACGGCGGCCAGGAGTCCACGCTGCTCGCGCTCTACAACACGATCCACCACTTCGGCGGCATCCTGGTCGCCCCCGGCTACACGGACCCGTCGAAATTCGTCGACGGCAATCCGTACGGCACCTCGCACGTGGCCGGCCAGGGCGACATCCCGGTCGGCGATCAGACCCTGACCGCCACCCGGGTCCAGGCCGAGCGGGTCGTGAAGTTCACCCGCGCCATCAAGGACGGCCTCGCCGCCGAGAGCTGAAAGGGCTGCCGCCGATGCCTCTCCACAAGGGCTCTCCCCAGCAAGCAGAACCGTCCGAAGCCCGCCGCAGACTCGCCCTCAACCCCTTCTACGGGGAGGCCGACCCCGTCGCCGGCATGGAGTCGGCGCCGCCCCGGCACCGACTGCCCGACGGGCCGATGCCGCCGTCGACCGCGTACGGCCTGGTGCACGACGAGCTGATGCTCGACGGCAACTCACGGCTCAACCTCGCCACCTTCGTCACCACCTGGATGGAGCCCCAGGCCGGGGTGCTGATGGGCGAGTGCCGCGACAAGAACATGATCGACAAGGACGAGTACCCGCGCACCGCCGAGTTGGAGCGGCGCTGCGTGGCGATGCTCGCCGACCTCTGGAACGCCCCCGATCCCTCGGCGGTCGTGGGCTGTTCGACGACCGGCTCCAGCGAGGCCTGCATGCTCGCCGGGCTGGCGCTGAAGCGCCGCTGGGCGGCCCGGAACGCCGACCGCTATCCGGCGTCCGCCCGGCCGAACCTGGTCATGGGCATCAATGTGCAGGTCTGCTGGGACAAGTTCTGCAACTTCTGGGAGGTCGAGCCCCGGCTGGTCCCGATGGAGGGCGACCGCTTCCACCTCGATCCGCAGGCCGCGGCCGACCTCTGCGACGAGAACACCATCGGCGTCGTCGGCATCCTCGGCTCCACCTTCGACGGTTCGTACGAGCCGGTCGCGGAGCTGTGCGCGACACTGGACGCCCTCCAGGAACGCACCGGCCTCGACGTCCCCGTCCACGTGGACGGGGCCTCCGGGGCGATGGTGGCGCCGTTCCTGGACGAGGACCTGGTGTGGGACTTCCGGCAGCCGAGGGTGGCCTCCATCAACACCTCCGGGCACAAGTACGGCCTGGTCTACCCGGGCGTCGGCTGGGTGCTGTGGCGCACCCCCGCCGAACTGCCCGAGGAGCTGGTCTTCCGGGTCAACTACCTGGGCGGCGACATGCCGACCTTCGCGCTGAACTTCTCCCGGCCGGGTGCGCAGGTGGTGGCGCAGTACTACACCTTCCTGCGGCTGGGCCGAGAGGGCTACCGGGCCGTCCAGCAGGCGTCCCGGGACGTGGCCTGCGGGCTCGCGAAACGGATCGAGGAGATCGGCGACTTCCGGCTCCTCACCCGGGGCGACCAGCTGCCCGTCCTCGCGCTGACGACCGCGCCGGGGGTGGAGGCGTACGACGTCTTCGACGTGTCGCGGCGACTGCGCGAACAGGGCTGGCTGGTGCCGGCGTACACCTTCCCCGCCAACCGGCAGGACCTGTCGGTGCTGCGGGTGGTGTGCCGCAACGGCTTCTCGTCGGACCTCGCCGAACTGCTGCTGGAGGACCTCGGACTGGTCCTTCCCGACCTGCGCCGCCAGGCGCATCCGATGAGCCGCGACCGGCAGATGGCGACGTCGTTCCACCACTGAGACGCCGTCCACCACGCAGCGGAGTCAGTGCCCCGTCGCGTAAGGGTTCTCCTGCCCTTCGGCGAGCACCCCGACGAAAGGCTCGCCCTCCCCCGCGAAGGTGTACGCCCCGCCCTCGATACGAGCGATCAGCCCGCGCGTCCACTCGGCCCCGGCATCCGCCGAGTGGACCCACATGTTCATGATCTCGCCGATATGGCCGATCGACTCGGGCCCGGCCTCCGGCGTGTAGTACTCCGTGACCGTGGCCCGCCACGCCTCAAGTCCGGCCACCCGCTCCCTGAGCAGCGCGACCGCCTCGGCCCGCTCCAGGTCGACCATGCCGCCGAGAGCCGCCGACAGCACGTCCGGCTTCTGGTCGTACGAGGTCAGCGCCGCGCGCAGCAGTGTGAAGTACTCCTCGTCGCCCCGCTCCGTGATCTCGTACTCGGTACGGGGCGGGCCGCCCGCCGTGCTCGGCGCGGTCTCGTGGGCGAGCAGCAGCCCCTGCTTCGCCATCTGCTTCAGCGCGTGATAGACCGAGCCGGGCTTGGCGTTGGACCACTCGTGCGCGCCCCAGTACTCCAGGTCGTTGCGGACCTGATAGCCGTGCGCCCGCCCGTGCTGGCGCACGGCGCACAGGACCAGCAGCCGGATCGCGGACATCTCACGCACCCCTTCTGCTCAACTTTGATCAGAGTAGCCCCCCGCCTCGGCGACCAGCTCCAGCGCGGTGCGGCCGTCCAGGGACTCCCGGATGATGTCGGCGTGCCCGGCGTGCCGGGCGATCTCCTCCACGAGGTGGGCCAGCAGCCAGCGCATCGAGACCCGCCCGTCCTTCGGGAACCAGGGCGCCTCGGGCAGCGGGAAGGTGTCGTCCAGGCTGGGCACCGAGCGGATGAACTCCTCCTCCTCGGCCACGACGCCGTCCCAGAACTTCAGCACCTGCTCCACCGTCTCGTCGCCGACGAGCCGGAAGCCGTCCGCCCAGGTGTTCTCGTTCCGGACGGTCTCGTTCAACTGCTGCTGGGCCATCCGCAGCCAGTTCAGCTCGCACTCGGCGACGTGCTTGGCCAGTCCGGCGAGGGAGAGCTCACTGGCGCTGGGGCGGCTCGCCGCCTGCTCCTCGGTCAGCCCGAGCAGCGAGCGCCGGATCGCACCGCGCTGGGCCTCGATGAAGGAGAGGAACATGCCGCGCTCGTCGCCGGGGGTTTCCGAGGGAACGTGAGTGACCATGGTGTCCGCCTTGATGATCCGTGCCGGTTCTTCCTGACACCGACCAAGCTACGGACCCTTGCGGTCAGCGGCTGTCCGCAACGGGAAACCCGCGCGGTCGGAAGCGGTCACTCGGTCAGAAGGGGAACTCGCTCCGGCCGTACTGGATCGAGATCCACTTCTGGGTGGTGAAGGCGTCGACGGTCGCCTCGCCGTTCAGCCTGCCGAGCCCGGAGGACTTCTCGCCGCCGAACGCCACCAGCGGATCGTCCTGGACGGTCGAGCCGTTGACGTGGAACATCCCACTGACGACGCGCCGAGCGAACCGCACCCCGCGTTCGGTGCTGCGGGTGTGCACGGCGCCGCTCAGCCCGTACGGGGTGTCGTTGGCGATGCGTACGGCCTCGTCCTCGCCGTCGAACGTCATCAGCAGCGCCACGGGGCCGGATATCTCCTGGGACAGCAGCGGGGAGCCGTCGGGGAGCCCGGCGAGCACGGTCGGCTCCACGAGGTTGCCCCGGGTCCGGCCGCGGACGAGCGCGGTGGCCCCTTCGGCGATCGCCCGGTCGACCAGGGCGGTCAGGGCGTCGGCCTGGAAGGTGTTGATGACCGGGCCGATCCGGGTCTCCGGTTCACGCGGGTCACCGGTCCTCAGCGCGGCCACCGCGGCGGTGAACCTCTCGGTGAACTCCCGCTCGACGCGGCGGTCCACCAGGATCCGGTTGGCGGCCATGCAGACCTGCCCCTGGTAGACGAAGCGGCTGTGCACGGCGGCCTCGACCGCGTGGCCGATGTCCGCGTCCTCCAGCACCACCAGGGCACTGTTGCCGCTGAGTTCGAGGACCGTCCGCTTGAAGTGCCCGGCCGCGACGGCGCCGACATGGCGGCCGACCCGGTCCGAGCCCGCGAACGAGATCACCTTGGGCACGGGGTGCTCGATGAACGCGTCACCGATCTCGGCGACATCGGTGATCACGATGTTCAGCAGCCCGGCGGGCAGTCCGGCATCCTCGAAGATCTTCGCGATCAGCGTGCCGCCGACGACCGGGGCGTTCTGGTTGGGCTTGACGACGACCGCGTTGCCGAGCGCGAGGGCCGGTGCGACGGACTTCATCGCCACCAGGAAGGGGAAGTTGAAGGGGCTGATCACGCCGACGACACCGACGGGCAGCCGGTAGAGGCGGTTCTCCTTGCCGTCCGCCAGGGCGGGCAGCAGGGCGCCCGGCGGACGCAGCGCCTGACGGATCGCGTCGCGCAGGAATTCCTCGGCGACCCGGACCTCGTACTCCGCCTTGACCCGGGTGCCGCCGAGTTCGTCGATGATCGCGTCGACTATTTCCTCGTGCAGTTCGCCGGTGATGCGCAGTGCGCGTTCCAGGATTTCGCGGCGCTCGTACGGTCCGGTGGTGGCCCAGGTCCGCTGGGCGCGCTCCGCGGCGCGGTAGGCCAGGTCGATCTCCTGCGCGGTGGCAATGGTGATCGCGGCGAGTTTCTCCCCGTTGTAGGGGTTGAAATCGATGATGTCCCACGAGCCGGTTCCGGTCCGCCACTCACCGTCGATGTATTGGTCGGCCAGCTCGTAGAAGAAGGACATGCAAATCCCTTGATTCAGGTGCAGACTCCCGTCGAACCGTCATCGTACTGACGAATCAGGTGAGTTGGAGCAGACCACGCAGCAGATCGCGGCTCTCCTCGGGCCCCGGGCTGTCCTCGTGGAGCCGCACCATGGCCTTTTCGTACTGCGCGACTTCTTCGGCCTTGTCCAGATAGAGCGCACTTGTCAGCTGCTCCAAATAGACAATGTCCGACAGATCGGATTCCGGGAATCGCAGCATCGTAAAAGAACCGCTCTCGCCGGCATGCCCGCCAAAACTGAAGGGCATCACCTGGAGAGTGACGTTGGGCTGTTCCGACATTTCGATCAGATGCCGCAATTGCCCACGCATCACTTCGCGGTCACCGTAGGGCCGGCGCAGCGCGGCCTCGTCCAGTACGGCATGGAGATGGGGTGCACGTTCGGAGACGAGGGCCTTCTGGCGTTCCAGCCGCAGCGCGACCCGGCGGTCGATCTCGACGGCGGGCGCGGCACCCATGCCCCGGGTGACGACCGCGTGTGCGTACGCCTCGGTCTGCAACAGACCGTGGACGAACTGGACTTCGTACACCCGGATGAGGGATGCCGCCCCCTCCAGCCCGATGTACGTCTGGAACCAGCCGGGCAGCACATCTCCGTAACTGTGCCACCACCCCGCCACGTTGGCCTCCCGGGCCAGGCCGAGCAGAGCGTCCCGCTCCGCCTCGTCCGTGACTCCGTAGAGCGTGAGCAGGTCCTCGACATCCCTGGCCTTGAAGCTCACCCGTCCCAACTCCATGCGGCTGATCTTCGATTCGGAGGCCCGGATGGAGTAGCCGGCCGCCTCACGGGTGATGCCGCGCGAGTCGCGCAGCCGCCTGAGCTGCGAGCCCAGCAGGATGCGCCGCACCACAGATCCACTCGACTCGCCTGCCGCCACTGGCCCGGTCCTCCCCATCGCTTCCCTGGCATCGGGCTCCCCCCTGACCCCAAGTGCCGGATTCTGCCATCAAAACGCTTCAGCCCGTACTCATTCGATTACGGAAACGAGAAGCCTTCCAGAGAGCTGTGAAAATACACCCAGGAAGAAATGACCAAGAACCGGCACGGGGTCGGACAGGTCAGGCGCGTGCACGTGCATCTGCCCTTGCATCTGCCCAACGCATTGGGAACCATGGGGCTCGCGCACCTGCGTGCTCGTTCGTGTTGTGCCGCTGTACCCCCCGCAGTACTGATACAGCCGCGAATCCCGGGAGTGCCTCGCATGGGGACGAATGGATCGACGATGCTCGAGCCGTTACGGCAGGGGCTTCCCCCCATCGATCCCTCAGCCGTCTCCGGATCGGCCACCTGCACACTGCCCGCCCGCTACGAAGCCGTGGGCGGGGCAAGGCGGTTCACCCGGACGACGCTGAACGGTTGGGGACTGGCCGAGCGGTTCGACGACGTCGCGCTGGTGGTCTCCGAACTCGTCACCAACGCCCTGCGCCACGCCCTGCCCTCGGACAGCTCCGCACCGGTGCCCCAGGACCCGCCGGTACGGCTGCACTTGCTGCGCTGGAGCTCACGGCTGGTGTGTGCGGTACGCGATCCCAGCCGGGAGAGCCCGGTCGCCTCCGAGGCACCGGACTGCGCGGAATCCGGCCGCGGCCTCTTCCTCGTGGAGTCCTTCAGTGACTCATGGGGCTGGCACCCCGCCCCGGAGACGGAGAGTCCGAACACCCCGGCGGCATCGCGCGGCAAGGTGGTCTGGGCACTGTTCCGGCTGTCCGACGGCATGTGAACCGCCCGGTCGCGACGAGCGGCCGGCGGTCCGGGCCGGACACCGGCCCGCGGGAAGTGGTCTGCCGCCTGCCATGAGGTGGCCGGTCGTCTGCTGCGAGGCGGTCAGCCACCCGGTGCGAGGGGGTCAGCCGCGCTCCGTGAAGTGGTATCGGCCGCGCTCCGTGAGGTAGTCGGCCGCGCTCTGGGAAGTGATCGGCCACCGTCCGTGAAGTGGTCACCCACCCACTGTGAGGCGGTCAGCCGCCCGCTATGAGGTGGTCGAACTCCCCGTCCTTCACCCCGAGCAGCAGTGCCTCTATCTCGGCCGGCGTATAGACCAGCGCCGGCCCGTCGGGGTGGCGCGAATTCCGCATCGCCACATCTCCGTCGGGCAGTTTCGCGAACTCCACGCACGAACCCTGGGAGTTGCTGTGTCTGCTCTTCTGCCAGACGACTCCGCGAAGCTCTGTGGCCGCCATGCCGTTGTACACGTGGTGCACAGGACGCTCCCCGAGTTGCAAGGTGCAAGTGTCAACTGTCTCGGATCATAGCTCTGTTCAAATATTGCTGCATGCGCAGATGCATGTGCCGATGCACGTGCACGCGGGGTGTTCTCGCGATTACAGCTTTAGTCCGATCCTTACTCCGTATGGACAGACGCACGGAACGCCGTTTCGGCTGCGTCTACCCCCGGTCGAGCTCTCCATCCCGGCAGAACGCGCTGATAACTTGGCTCGGTCTTTCGTCAACAAGGGGGAATTACAGATGCACGGAGTCGTACGGACCGGCGCGGCGATCGCCGCCGGAATCCTCTGCACCGCGGCACTGACCGGCTGCAGCAGCGACAGCGGGAAGAGCGACGGACGAGGCGGCTCCACCGCCTCGGACCAGCCCGGCCGCCAGGCCGATGACAACAGCGGGTCCGGCACCGACGCCGCTGCGCTGGAAGGCGGTTGGGCCGGAAAGACCGACGGCAAGGCGGTCGTCCTGTCGGTGGCGTCGGGGAAGGCCGTGCTCGTCACCGAACAGCATGCCTGCACGGGCACCGTGCAGGGCGCGGGCAAGGTGACGCTCACACTGAAGTGCGTCGACGGTGGAGACGACCGCACCTCGGGGTCCGTCGACTCCGACAACGGCAAGACCGTCGTGATTTCCTGGGACAGCGGGGTCAAGGACACCCTGGCCAAGACCGACCCGGGCGCCCTGCCGTCCGGCCTGCCGGACTTGGCCGACCTCCCGACCACTGCCCCCTGACGGCCGCCGCCCGGGCCTCAATCCGCCTGGCGCCCAGGTGATTTCGGCTTCGTCCCGGAACCGGACCTGCCGTCCAGCCCCCGGGAGAACTCCTCCAGGGCTTCGAGGAGCAGGTGGGCCCCTTCCCGTACGAAGGGGTCCGCCTCGCCCTCGTCCGTGCGCTGCCGCGCGTCCCACTCCGCCAGCGCCTCGCGCACCTCGGTCCAGTCCGGCACCCGCCGCTCCCGCACCGCCTTCGCCCCCCGTTCGGTGGCCCGGCGCAGCGCCTCGGCCAGTTGTCCCGCGTCCGGTACGGGGGTGGCGCCGCCGCCCGGGAGGTGGGCCTCCAGCAGCATCGCGGCCCGGCCCAGCTGGGCGAGCGCGTGCTGGGTGTCGTCGGCGGCGGAGCGCGAGAGGCCGCGGTTGCGCACCGGTTCGTGCTGGGCGGTGGCCAGCGCCTCCTGCCAGGCGACCCGGGCCTCACGGGTATCGAGCAGCGCGGAACGCACGTCGTCGTGGCCGCGCTCGGCCGGTTCGGCGTACTGGTCGACGACCGAGGCCGCGTACCGCCCGTCCGCCTTCAGCCAGTCGCCGAGCCTGCCGCGGAGCCTCGGGGTCTCCCAGGCCGGGTAGAGGGCGTACGAGATCATCGCGAGCAGGCCGCCCGCGAGGGTGAGGACGACGCGTTCGAGCACGGTCTGCGACCAGTTGTCGCCCGCCATGCCGAGCAGGAAGACGACGTACGCGGAGACACAGGCCTGGCCGACGACGTACCCGGTACGCATCAGCAGATACATCAGCAGGGCGCAGAGCACGGAGAGCGCCGCGGCCGTGGTCACGCCGGGGTGGGCGGTCTGCACGATCGCGGTGGCGAGCGAGACGCCGACGATCGTGCCGCCGAACCGGGCCACGGACCGCGCGTACGTCTGCGAGAACTCCGGCCGCATGACCATGACGGCGGCCATCGGCGCCCAGTAGCCGTGGCCGAACGGCAGCACGGTGCCGATGAGATAGCCGCCGGCCGCGACGACGGAGACCCGGACGGCGTGCCGCAGGATCGGTGAACCCGGGCGCAGCTCCGCGCGCATCGCCGCCAGGACGACGGGGACCAGCCGGAGCAGGGTGGGGCGGCGGCGGTGCGGGGCGGCGGGGATCCCGGCGGCGGGGGGCCCGTTCGCGGGTGCCTTGATGGCCTCGGCGGCCGCCTCGGCCTTGGCTTCCTGTTCCTTCGTGCCCTCGCCCTCGGCTGTTTCGATGACGTCGGAGAGCAGTGCGCCCAGCCGGTCGGCGGCGCGGAGCGGCGGGCCGGTGAGGAGCGTTCCGGTGTCCGGGGTCTTCAGCGCGGCGACGGCGGACGGGGCGAGCTCGACCGCGTTGCCGTGGCGGATCGCGCGGGCCGCCGAATCGAGCACCGATCCGGCGGCGGCGAGCAGCTCGCGGACGCGCTCCCGTTCCGGACCCTCGGACGGCACTCCCAGGGACGGGTCGGCGAGCGAGGCGAGCACCGGCCTGATCCGTTCGGCGACCCCTCGGGAGCCCCGCAGCTCGGGCGGCCGGCGGCGGGCCTGGCGCGGGGTGACCGCGGCCGCGCTGCGGGCCGTCATCAACGGCACCGGGTCGAACGGGGCGAGCGGGTCGTGGCGCAGCCGGCGGGCGTAGTCGGCCTCGGCTGCCAGCGCGTCGGCGAGGGCGTCGCGCTGGGCGCCCCATCTGCGCACCGGGAACAGCACGATCAGCGCCGCCTGCACGATCCCGCCGAACAGGATCATCGCGGCGTGCACGGCCGAGTTGGCGACGGAGGTGGGCAGGGTGACCGTGACCAGCATGATCGCCACGTTCGACGCCGCGATGATGCCGGCGGTCGGGCCCGCCGCCCAGGCCAGGCCCGCGACGAAGGTCCAGAGCACCAGCAGGGCGAGGAACAGCACGAGCCGGGAGCCGGTGAGATAGCCGAGGAACGTCGACACGGCGAGGCTCGCCCCGGAGACCAGGGCGAGGACGGGCCGGGGGCGCCAGCTGCGCTGGAAGGTGGCGATGGCCGCCTGGAAAGCGCCGAACGCGGAGCTCGCGGCGACCACCGGCCCGAAGAACGCGAGGCTGATCCCGATGACGAGGGCGAGACCGGCCGCGCCCCGGATCGCGATGAGCGGTTCGAGACGCCGCCGCTCGATCGACAGCCCCGAGCGGGCGGTCTCCTTCAGCGCCCGGAGCCAGCTCATGCCCAGAGCCTAACCGGAATTACCGTTTAGCCCGAGTTGCCCCGAATCAGATCGCGAGGGCGGGTCCTGCCTCCGTCCTCGTCCGCCGGGGCGGCACCGTCCGCCCCTCTGCCGGCGTTCGCCGGGGCGCCGCCTACCGCCTCCCGCGTCCGCCGCGGAGCTCCGGTCCGGTCCCGCCCATCCGTGCCCGGTCCGCCGCGGCCGTGCCGTGGGTCCATCCGTCCAGGTCGGTGGCGCCCCGGACCCGGGTGGTCGTGGTCTCGGGGAACATCCGCTCGGCGGCGTCCGTGACGGCCATGTCGCGGGCGGCGAGGACCGGGAGGAGATCCGGGTCGCCGGCCTCCGCCGGTCCGGCCCCGGTCCCGGCCTCGGCGGCGGCGGTGACCCGGGCGGTGTCGGCGGCGAGCCTGCCGCCCAGCCGCTGGGCGTACGCCATCAGGAAGGACTGCCGAAACGTCTTGGTCCGCTTGCGTCCCCCGGCCCGCTGGCCCGCCTCCGCCTTCGTCATCGCCACCGTGCCCTGGACCAGCAGGGAGGTGTACAGCAGTTCCACGGCGTCCAGGTCCGGTTCGAAGCCGACCACCGTGGAGAAGCCGAGTTCGCTGTTCCACACCGCACGGCAGCGGTTCGCGGCGGCGACCGCGTCGAGCAGGATCGCCTTCGCCGTCTCGTACGGCGCGTCGACCCCGATCCGGCAGGCCCCCGGCGCCTCCTTGCTGTGCGTACGGGCGGCGAGCAGGGCCTCGTCGATGGAGTGGCGGGCCATCAGCTCCTGCGCCTTGGTGGTGAGGGCCTCCGCCTCCTCGGGGAAGCCGGTCGCCTCCGCCTTGGCCAGCAGGGCGCGGATCCGGGTCAGCATCCGGGGTTCGTCGTGCGCCGGCGGCAGGTGGAGCCCGTGCGGGGCGGCGCCGGGCGGGGGCCCGACCGGTTCGATCGCGGGGAGCCGGAGCAGCAGCCGGTACAGGCCGAGGACGGCGGACGCGTAGGAGAAGCGGTCCGGACGGTTACGGGGCGGGGCGTCCGGGAGCCCGTCGAGCTGGGCACGCCACCGCGGCGGCAGCCGCTCGTACCGCGCGGTCTCCGAGACGATCAGCCCGGCGGCGAGACAGGCCGCCGTCTCGTCGAGGTCGCGGCGGACCAGACGTACGACATCGGCGGGCTGCCAGCCGCGCTCCCAGGCCCGGCGGACGAACTCCTCGCCGCGCCGGAACAGTTCCGCGTCGGCCGTCGGATCGGCGGCGAGGAGGGAGGCGCCGGTGTCGAGGCCGGCGTCGCCGTCCGAGTAGAGGGCTGCTGCGAATGCCTGGTCGGTCACCGGTTCCATGAGGTCAGGGTAGGCAGGGCGGTGCGGCGGGGTATGCCTGGCCCTACCCCGTGGACGGGCCCTGGTGGTCGTGATCGCGGGGCGCGGAAACGGTTCGATCGACGCATGACTTCCTCCCGAGCAACCGCCGCCCCCGCGAGGGCGGGTGCGAGCGCCGCCGACGCCGTACGGCTCCGCTCCGTGCGCCGCGCCTACGGTGAGGTCGACGCCCTCGGCTCCATCGACCTCACCGTCCGCACCGGCACCTTCACCGCCGTCATGGGCCCGTCCGGTTCCGGCAAGTCCACGCTGCTGCACTGCGCGGCCGGGCTCGACCGGCCGACGTCCGGCGCCGTCGAGGTGGGCGGGGTGGAGCTGACCGGGCTGAGCGAGCGCCGGCTGACGCTGCTGCGCCGGGACCGGATCGGCTTCGTCTTCCAGGCGTTCAACCTGATCCCCTCGCTGACCGCCGCCCAGAACGTCGCGCTGCCGCTGCGGCTCGCGGGCCGCCGCCCGTCCCGTACCGAGGTACGGGACGCCCTGGCCCGGGTCGGTCTCGCGGACCGGGCGGGGCACCGGCCCGCCGAGCTGTCCGGCGGCCAGCAGCAGCGGGTGGCCCTGGCACGGGCCCTGATCACCCGGCCCGCGGTGCTCTTCGGCGACGAGCCGACGGGCGCGCTGGACACCGCGACGAGCCAGGAGGTGATGGGGATGCTGCGGGAACTGGTGGACCTGGCGGGGCAGACGATCGTGATGGTCACCCATGACCCGGTGGCCGCGGCGTACGCGGACCGGGTGGTCTTCCTGGTCGACGGGCGGGTGGCGGACGATCTGACCGGACTCGACGCCGGGCGGATCGCGGCCCGGATGGCGGCGGGGCGCCGCACCGCCGGTGGACGGGCCGTCCCGGCCCGCGTCCGGGAGGCGTCGTGCTGACCGTCGCCCTGGCCTCCCTGCGCACCCGCTGGCCCGCGCTGACCGGCGCCTTCGCCGCGCTGGCGCTGGGCGTGGGGCTGATCGCGGCCATGGGCCTCGGCCTCGCCTCGACCTTCGGCGCCCCGGCCCGGGCACCGCAGCGCTTCGCCTCGTCGCCGGTGGTGGTGATGGGCAACGACACCCTGACCGTGCCGGTGCGGCGCGGACCGTCCACAGGCAGCGCGAGCCGGAAGCTCGCCCATCCACACCCTGTGGATATCGAACTCCTGCGCAAGCTCCGGGCGCTCGGCCCGGTGACCCGGGACGACGGGCAGGACGCCGTACGCGCTCGGCACGAACCCGACGCCGTGGGGGTGGACGCGCCCGTCGCCGAGGTGCGCCGGGTGGTCGGCGACCGCGCCCTGGTCCTCACCGGGGACGACCGCCGCCGGGCCGACCCGGCCACCGAGCGGGACGCCGAGGGGCTGCTGAGCGCGAACGTGCTGCTCGGCACCGCGGGCGGCCTCACCGCCTTCGTCTCGGTCTTCGTCGTCGCGTCGACGTTCGCCTTCGCGGTGGCGCTGCGCCGGCGCGAGTTCGGGCTGCTGCGCACGGCCGGCGCCACGCCGGGCCAGCTGCGGCGGCTGCTGGTGACGGAGGCCGCCGTGGTCGGCACCCTGGCCTCCGCCGCCGGATGCGTGCTGGGTGGTCTGGGCGCGCCGCTGCTCGCCGCGCTGCTCGTCGACGAGGGGATGGCGCCGCCCTGGTTCGTCGTCCGCCCGGCCGCCTGGCCGCTGCACGCCGCCTTCTGGACCGGGCTGGTGGTGTCCCTCGCCGGGGTCTGGGCCGCCTCGCGGCGGGCGGGCCGGACCGGCCCCGCCGAGGCGCTGCGCGAGGCCGATGTCGATACGGGGGTGCTCCCGCCGGTCCGCCGGCTGCTGGGCTTCGCCCTGCTCGCGGGGGCCGCGTTCCTGATCGCGCAGACCCTCGCCACCGACCCGTCCGCGCTGCTGAAGCGGAAGACGTACATCACGCAGCCGATGGTCCTGATCACGGCCGTCGCCCTGCTCTCGCCGCTGCTCGTACGCCCGCTGTCCCGGCTGGTCCGGCTGCCGGGAGCGACCGGGATGCTGGTGACCGCGAACGCCTCGGCGGCGCTGCGGCGTACGGCGGCGGTGGCCGCTCCGGTGCTGATCACCGTGGCGCTGGCGGGTGCGGTGGCCGGCTCCGCGATGACGGGTCCGGCGGCGAAGGCGGCGGAGGCGCGCGAGCGCACGAGGGCCGATCTGGTCGTGACGGGCGAGGGGTTGAGGCCCCGTCCGATGCCCGGTGCCACGCTGTCCGCCTCCGCCCCGACCGCCGTCTACGTACGCGAGGAGGGCACCGCCCTCGTCGCCTCCGAGGCCCGCGCGGTGGACGACGCGAGGGCGCTGGCCCGGGTCGGGCGGCTGCCGGTGGTGGCGGGCGACATCGCGGACCTGGACGACGGCTCGATCGTGGTGAACGAGGAGTGGGCCCAGCACACGGTGGGCTCGACGGTACGGGTGTGGCTCGGCGACGGGCGGCCCGCCTCCTTGCGGATCGTGGCGGTGCTGGCCCTCGGCACGGGGAACAACGGCGCCTATGTGACCAGGGCGAACGCCCCGGCGGCGGCCGTGGACCGGATCGAGGTACGTCTCTCGCCGGGCGCCGACCGGGCTCTCGTCGAGGCCCGGTTGCGTGGGACCGGCGGCACGGTGCGGTCCACGGAGCAGTGGCTGGAGGCGACGTACCCGAGCGCCGGTCCGCAGACCCGGACCGGTCTGGTCGTGCTCCTGGGGATCGCGCTGGTCTACACCCTGATCGCACTGGCCAACACCATGCTGATGGCGGGGTCCGTACGGTCCTCGGAGCTGGACGCGCTCCGGCTGGCCGGCGCCACCCGGCCGCGGGTCCTCGCGGTGGTGGCCGGGGAGACCCTGTTCGCGGTCGGTCTCGGGGCGCTGCTCGGCCTGGCCGTGGCCGGGGTGCATCTGGCGGGCCTGGCCGCCGCGCTGGTCTCGGTGTCGGCGCCGGTCGTGGTGTCGGTGCCGTGGGCGCTGATGGGCGGTGCGGCGGGGGCGTGCGCGCTGGTCGCGGTGGGGGCTGCGCTGCTGCCGGAGGCGGTGCGGCGACGCTCGCCGAGGACGGGCTGAGGCGGTGGGGGTCACGGTGGGGCGCGGGGCGGCGGCCGGTCGAGGCGCGGTGCGCTCGTGCTGTCCGGCCGCCCCACCCGGCCCGGCCGGACACCGCGTTTAGTCCATCCAGCCCCACCGGCTGACGATGTATCCGCTTTCATCCTTTCATCATGATTTCGCATGCTTTCATCTCGCCATGAAAGCGACCGATGGAGGCGATCGGATGATGACCGGAGACCGACGGCAGGGCCTGGACCCACAGGCCATCACGTCCCGGCGGCGCCTGCTGGCAGCCGCCGCGCTCGCGCCGGTACTGACCGCGGCGAGCCCCGGTGTGGCCCGCGCCCTGCCCGCCGACATGGCCGGGCCGGGGCACGGAAGGCGGATCAGGCCGGTACCGACCACCCTGGACGACTGGGCGGACGTGGCGAAGGCGCTGGGCCGGAGCGGCAACATGCTGCGCGACACGACGTACCACACGGGCTTCCCCCGGCGGGATCTCCTGGTGGTCTCCGACGGCGTCGTCGTCACCCCGGGACTGGCGCTGGGCACCCACGTGGCCTTCGTCCGCTACGCCGACGGCTCCGTGATGGTCATGGGCGACGTGGTGGTCACCGAGGACGAGCTCCAGCACGTGACCGACGCGTGGCAGGAGAACGGGATCGAGCAGACCGCGCTCCACAAGCACCTGCTCGCCCAGACCCCCGACCTCTGGTGGACCCATGTCCACGGACACGGCCACGACGCGGTGGCCCTGGCCCGCGGGCTGCGCGCCGGATTCGACCGCACCGGCACCCCGCCCCCGGAGCGGCCGCAGCCGTCGGCCCCGGTCGACCTGGACATCGCCGGGATGGAGGCGGCGCTGGGCGCCAAGGGGTCCACGGAGGACGGGCTCTACAAGGTCCTCTTCGTCCGCCGCGAGACCGTCGCGGACGGCCGTCTGATCCTGCCGCCCGGCCTGGGATCGACCAGCGCGTTCAACTTCCAGCCGCTGGGCGGTGGCCGGGCCGCGCTCAGCGGCGACTGCGCCATGCGCGCCGACGAGGTCCCGCACGTACTGAAAGCGCTGCGGGACGGCGGGATCAAGCTCGTCGAACTGCACAACCACCATCTGTCGGAGGACCCCCGCCTGTTCTTCACCCACTTCTGGGCGGTGGGCGACGGTGTCGCCCTCGCCCGCTCGCTGCGCCCCGCGGTGGACGCCACCGACGTCGTACCGGGCGGCTGACCCTGGTCGGACCCACCGGCCAGCGCCCCTTCCGCCGGTCGCCGGACCGGATTGCGCCGGTCCAGCGACCGGCGCCGTCCGATCCGCTCTTCATATGGACCAATCGGACCGGAGCGGCGCGTGGCCCGGCGGACGACCGGGCACCCATGTCCCGTCCAAGCCCGCGATCGCGTGGACCACCCGTCAGATCCCGTCTGGAGCTCCGCATGGAACCAGTAGCCGGCGCACGGCACTGCCCGTTCGACTACGCCGAGGCCCTCGAATTCGACCCGGTGCTCAGGCACTTGATGACCGAAGAGCCCGTCTCCCGCATCCGCCTCCCGCACGGCGACGGCGATGCGTGGCTCGTCACCGGCTACGACGACGTGCGTACGGTGACCACCGACCGGCGCTTCAGCCGCAGCGCCATCATCGGCCGGAACTTCCCGCGCATGACCCCCGAACCGATCGTTCAGGACGAGGCGATCAACGTCATGGACCCGCCGGGCAGCAGCCGTCTGCGCAGCTTGATCTCCAAGGGCTTCGCCCCCCGCCACCTGGAGCGCATGCGGGTGCGTACGCAGCATGTGGTCGACGAGCTGCTGGACCGCATGGAGGAGCACGGCGCCCCGGCCGACCTGTTCGAGCATCTGGCCGCGCCGCTGCCCCTGACCACCATCTGCGAGGTCCTCGACATCCCGGACGCCGACCAGGCACAACTGCGCGCCCACGCCCGGACCATGATGGACACCACCGTCGACAACAAGGAAGCGGCCATCCGGTCCAAGGCCGAGCTCCGCGCCTACTTCGAGGAGCTGACCGCCGAACGGCGCGCCAACCCCGGCGACGACCTGATCAGCGCGCTCGCCACCGCCCGCGACGGGGACGAGCTCCTCGACGACCAGGAACTGGCCGTCATGGCCATGGTCCTGCTGATCACCGGCCAGGACACCACCACGTACGAGATCGGGAACATCGCCTACACGCTGCTCACCAGGCCCGACGAGCTCGCCATGGTGCGCGACCGCCCCGAGATGCTCCCGCAGGCCATCGAGGAGCTGCTGCGCTTCATCCCCTTCCGCAAGGGCGTCGGCATCCCCCGGGTCGCCCTGGAGGACGTCGAGCTGAGCGGCGTACAGATCCGGGAAGGGGACATCGTGCACGTCTCCTATCTGACGGCCAACCGCGACGGCCGGAAGTTCGACCGCCCCGACGAGCTGGACCTGGAGCGCCAGGGGACGTCCCACATGACCTTCGGGTGGGGCGGGCACCACTGCCTCGGCGCCCCGCTCGCGGCCACCGAGCTCCAGATCGCCATCGGGACGCTGCTGAAGCGCTTCCCCGCGCTGAAACTGGCGGCTCCGGCCGAGGAGGTGCGCTGGAACAGGACGTCGATCTGGCGCTATCCACTCGAACTGCCCGTCACCTGGTGAGCAGGCGCCCCGGCAGCCGTCATCGATGATGCTTCGGCCCCCGGCCGTCGGCAACCCGGACGCGTCCGGGGCCCCGGCCGGGGCCGGCCCGGACCTCTCCGGGGCCCCGGGGAGGTCCTCCGGCCGGGGGCTGCGGCGTACGGCCCCCGGCCACTCTCCGCACGGCCCGCGCCCTCTCCCTCCGCAGGGCCCGCGCGGCGCCGTCGGCGTGCGCTCGGCGTGCGGCCCCGATCCACCTGCCGTAGCGTGTTCCCGACGGCCACCCAAGCCGTGGCGGATCCGCTTCCGCCCACGACGGCTAGAACGACAGTCTTCGACGGTCGGCCCGTCCGCGCCCGTTCCAGGGGTACCTGACCCGGCGCCGGAATCCACCAGTGTCCGCATCCGTGCGACGCCGCGTGTGCGGCACCGTGGTGGCCGCCTCCGGCCGGGATGCCCCGGAACCCTCGGGCCCGGCCGTGTTGGACCATGCCCGCTAGGAGGAGTTCCATGGCGGTTCTCTGCAAGCCGGCCATCGCGGTTCCCGAGTACGTCATCACCAACGAGGAAACCCTTGAGCTGGCGCAACGGTTGCACGGCGACCACCCGCAGATAGACCTGGTCCTTCGTCTGATCGAACACACCGGGGTGCAGAAACGGCATCTGATCCAGCCGATCGACAAGGTGCTGCAGCACCCGGGCTTCGACGCCCGGAGCATCACCTACGAGGAACACACCAAGGCCCGCGTTCCGGCGGTGGTGCGCCAGGCGCTCGACCAGGCCGAACTGGAGCCGCGGCAGATCGACTTGATCGTCTACGTCTCCTGCACCGGCTTCATGATGCCGCCGCCGACCGCGTGGCTCATCGGCGAGCTGGGCTTCCGGCCGGAGACCCGGCAGCTGCCGATCGCCCAGCTCGGCTGCGCCGCGGGCGGCGCCGCGGTCAACCGGGCCCACGACTTCTGCACGGCGTACCCCGACGCCAATGTGCTGATCGTGGCCTGCGAGTTCTGCTCGCTCTGCTACCAGCCCACCGACCTGGGCGTGGGATCGCTGCTGTCCAACGGGCTGTTCGGCGACGGCATAGCCGCCGTCGTGCTCCGCGGCAGCGGGGGCACCGGAGTCCGTCTGGAGCGCAACGGCTCGTTCGTCATCCCGGCCACCGAGGACTGGATCTCCTACGCGGTCCGGTCCACAGGGTTCCACTTCCAGCTCGACAAGCGGGTGCCCGGAACCATGGAGCCCCTCGCACCGGCCCTGGAGGCGGTCGCCGAGGAGCACCAGTGGAACGCGGGCAAGATGGATTTCTACATCATCCACGCGGGCGGCCCGCGCATCCTGGACGACCTGAGCCACTTCCTGGACGTACCGCCCGAGGCGTTCCGCTTCAGCCGCGCCACGCTCACCGAGTACGGCAACATAGCCAGCGCCGTGGTACTCGACGCCCTCGGCCGCATGTTCGACGAGGCATCGACCCTCGACGGGCAGCGCGGCCTGATGGCCGGCTTCGGCCCCGGCATCACCGCCGAGATCTCGCTGGGCACCTGGACCAGCGATTCCGAGACCTGACGCCCGCCGCTCCCCCGGTCCCGGTACCGGTGCTGTTCCCGGCACCCGGGGACCGGGGGACGCGGACCGGTAAACGGACCGGGGTGCATGGACCGGGGTGCTTGGACCGGGGGACACGCACCGCCCGCCCACCGTCCGATGTCAGTGCCGGCTGCCAGAATCGAAGGCATGACCGAACGGTGGGCTCTGGCCATGACGGAGACCGGCGGCGCCCTCCTCGCCCCGCTGGCCCCCACCGGCCTGCCCGCCGCCCCGGTCGTGGCCGAACCCGACCTGGTGGCGGCGGTCCGCTCCCGCCCGGACGTCACCCGGTGGGTGTGGCGCTCCACCGCCGAGATCTATCCGCGGCTGCTCGCGGCCGGCGTCCCCGTGGACCGTTGTTACGACATCGAGGTCGCCGAATCCCTCCTCCTCGCCCATGAGGGCCGGCTCGGCGAACCCCGCTCCGCGGCTGCCGCCCACGCCCGCCTGCACAACGCCCCGGTGCCCCCCGACCCCCCGGCCCGCTCCGCGGAGCCCGGCTCGCAGTCCTCGCTCTTCGAGCCCCGCTCCGGCACGCAGCTCCCCTTCGAGGACCTGCTCCAGGTGTACGCCGAACAGCTCCGCCGGCACGACGCCACGGCGCACCCGGGCCGGATGCGCCTGCTCACGGCCGCCGAGTCGGCCGGCATGCTGGTCGCCGCGGAGATGAACGGATCCGGCCTCCCCTGGCGCGCCGACGTCCACCGCGAAGTGCTGGACGAACTGCTCGGCGAGCGCTACGCGGGCGGCGGCGAGCCCCGCAAGCTGGCCGAGCTGGCCGACGAGGTCTCGGCCGCCTTCGGCAGAAGGGTCCGGCCCGATCTCCCCGCCGATGTGGTCAAGGCGTTCGCGCAGGCCGGGATCAAGGTGAAGTCCACCCGCCGCTGGGAGCTGGAGGAGCTGGACCACCCGGCGGTGGAACCCCTCATCCAGTACAAGAAGCTGTACCGGATCTGGACGGCGCACGGCTGGAGCTGGCTCCAGGACTGGGTGCGCGACGGCCGCTTCCGCCCCGAGTACCTGCCGGGCGGTACGGTCAGCGGCCGCTGGACGACCAACGGCGGCGGGGCGCTCCAGATCCCCAAGGTGATACGCCGGGCGGTCGTCGCCGACGAGGGCTGGCGCCTGGTCGTCGCGGACGCCGACCAGATGGAGCCCCGGGTGCTCGCCGCGATCTCCCGCGACCCCGGGCTGATGGAGGTGGCCGGCCATGACGGCGACCTGTACACGGCGCTGTCGGACCGGGCGTTCCACGGAGACCGGGACCACGCCAAGCTCGCGCTGCTGGGCGCTGTCTACGGCCAGACCTCGGGCGACGGCCTGAAGAATCTGGCCGCCCTGCGCCGGAGGTTCCCGCTGGCCGTGGCCTATGTCGACGATGCCGCGAAGTCGGGCGAGGAAGGCAGTCTCGTACGGACGTGGCTGGGCCGGACCAGCCCTCCCGCAGCCGGGAGCGGAGCGGACGAGGAGGCCGGCATCCCGCAGGAGATCCCCGATCCGCCCCCCGTCGACAGCGGCGGGTTCACCCCTGGCTACGCGTCGTCGAACGCCCGCGCCCGGGGCCGCTTCACCCGCAACTTCGTGGTGCAGGGCAGCGCCGCCGACTGGGCGCTGCTGCTCCTGGCCGCCCTGCGCCGGTCGCTCGCCTCGGCCGGCCTCCGGGCGGAGCTGGTCTTCTTCCAGCACGACGAGGTGATCGTGCACTGCCCGCAGGAGGAGGCTCGGACCGTGGTGGAGGCGATCCGGGCGGCCGGTGAGCTGGCCGGGCGGACCGCCTTCGGTGAGACACCGGTGCGTTTCCCTTTCACTACGGCGGTGGTGGAGCGTTATTCGGATGCGAAGTAGAGCCGTGACCGGGGCCGGTGCGGGAAGCAGGGCCGGGACCCTCGTCGAACCCGGCCAGCCCGCCGTCGTAGTGCGCCGGACGCAGATGCTGATGCCGGTGCCGGGCATTGAGCAGATGGATGACGAACGCTGCGATCGCGATCATCGCGAGAACGACGACGACGGTGACCAGGGTTTCCATGCGATACCGGCCCCCTTCGATGCGCAGGCCGACACGAGCGGCTCACCGGGAGCCGTACGCATCCAGGCTACTCCGCCACGCGGAGCGTGCCCACGGGTAAAGAACCCCCGGGGCGCGCCCGCGCAGCGGCGTACGCCCGCCGTGCCGCGTGTCTACCCGCGTTCCCACAGCGCGGGGACGTTCGGCGGTTCCCAGCCGGCCATCGCCGAATGCGCCTGCAGACAGCGGTACGCGACCCCGCCGTACGTGACGCGGTCTCCCGCGCCGTAGAGCGTTCCGGCCGCCCAGGTGGAGCCGGGCGGGTCGGTCGGCGGATCCGTGGGCGGGTCGGTCGGGCCCTGGTCGACGTCGAGGACGAAGTCGAACGTCCCCTCCCGCCCCGAGCCGATCTCCCGGACGTTCATCAGGAGCGCCGGGTCGAAGATCGAGTCGGTGTTGTTGCGCGGTTCGTCGGGGAAGTAGAGCTGCGTGGTCAGGACGCCCGAGCCGGGTGCCTGGACCTTGACGTGGATGTGGCGCGTGCGCCCCGGGTACAGCCCCGGCACGATCGTGGTCAGGCTGAAGGCCCCCGACTGGTCGGTGAACTGGTGCCCGCGGAAGGCGAATCCGCTCATGTCGTACGCGCCGTTGGTGTCGGCCTGCCAGAAGTCCAGCAGTGTTCCCGGGATGGGCTTGCAGCTCCGCCCGAAGACGAAGCCGCTCACGGTCAGCGGCACGCCGGGCGTGCTGCCGGTCACCAGGCTGGTACGGAGCGGGGAGTCGGGCTTGAAGTAGGGCCCCTCGATCTGCTCGTGGGTCGGGCCGTCGCCGTCGTCGCAGTTCGGCGTGGGCACCAGCGGCCGGCCACCGTAGCCGGCGTCGCGGGCCAGCGCGACGCCTCCGCCCGCGAGCAGCGGGACGGTTCCGGCGACGAGCGCCGCCTTGAGCAGTGTCTTGCGGCTGATCCGGCGGTCACCGCCGGGGCCTTCGGTCGGTTCTGGGGTCATGGCTGACTCCTCAGGTGGGGGAAGGGCACGTGCATGACACAGAGCGGGGCGGGAGGTGCGCGCCGCCCGGCCGGGAGGCGTGGAGTTGAGGCCGGGCGGGCGCAGTATGCGGCGGCGGCCCCGCCGGAGCCGCCGGACCGGCCGTGGATCACGGACCCGCCGGGATCACGGAACGGTCGGGGCTGTGGGGGCGGCCGTCAGACGCGCTGCCAGAGGGCCGGCACGTACGGCGGCGTCCAGCCGGGCTGCGCCTGGTGCGGCTGGAGGCAGCGGTAGCTGTCGGAGCCGTACGTCACGACATCGCCCGCCGCGTACGTCGTACCGGCCGCCCAGGTGCCGCCCGGCTCGGTCGGCGGGTCGGTGGGCGGGTCGGTCGGGGTGCCGTTGGTGACGAGGGTGAGTCCGTACGCCTGGAGCGCCGGGTTCACCGGCTGGAAGTACGTCGTACCGCCCTGGGAGCAGTTGCCGGAGCCGCCGGAGGTGACACCCTGTGCCTGGCTGCCCGAGATGAACGAACCGCCGGAGTCACCGGGTTCGGCGCACACATTGGTGCGGGTGACACCGGAGACGGTGCCCTCCTGGTAGGTGACGCTGGTGTTGCGCTGCTGGACCGTCCCGCAGTGCCAGCCGGTCGTCGAGCCGGAGCGGCAGACCGACGACCCCTCCAGCGCCTCGGTGGACCCGGTGACCGTCACATCGCCGTTGCCGTAGCCGTTCACCAGGGCGCGCGGCGCCCAGCTCGTGTTGGTGGCGACCCAGGAGTGGTCGCGGCCGGGGAAGGTGGAGCCCTGGAAGGAGCCCTGGGCCTGCTGGTTGTACCCGCTGGTGCTGACCCCGGGCGTTCCGCAGTGGCCGGCGCTGACGAAGCCGGACTGGCTGCTGCCACGCCTGACGGAGAAGCCTATGGAGCAGCGCCCCGAACCGTTCATGTAGTAGGCGTCACCGCCCCGGAGATCGGCGAACGTGCGGGGAAGCTCGTTCGACTGACGCACCGTCACCACGCTGCGTGACACCCCCGCGTCGGCAAGGAACCGGTCGGCGGCGGAAGTGCGGGCGACCTGCACGACGACCCGGTTGGTGGCCACATCGACGTACCACACGGGCACGCCCGCTGGAGCCTTGCGCCGCGCTACCCGGTCCAACGCGGCCTTGGTGGCGTCGAGTTCGGCCTGACTGTGCTCGACGATCACGGGCCGGGCGCCGGCCTCGCGGATCCGGGCGGCGTCCCCGGCATCGATGGTGGCCACGATCAGGGCCGCGTCGCCACCGCTCACCCTGGCCCCGGCGAAGTCCGCGCCGAGGGAGTGCCGCAGCCCGGCGGCGACGGCCGCCGCCCGGGTCTCCTGGCCGATCCGGCCGCGCACCTCGTCGGCGGTCAGCCCGAGGTCGCGCCGCATGGCCTTCAGCAGACCGGGCGAGAGCTGCCCGGCCCACGTGGCGGTGGGGGTGCGGAGCTGGGGGGCCTGATCGGCGGACGCACTGCCGGTCAGGCCGGCCAGCGCGAGCGCGCCGACGGCCACGGTGGCGGTACACGCGGCCAGGGCACGTCTGCGGAGCATGGAGCTCTCCACGGAACTCTCCTTGACTTCGGGGGAATTGACGTCAAGGTAGCCGCGTACACGTCATCCCCAGGAGATCCCGTTCGCCCCCTCACTTCGCGTTATGGGGCCCCTGACCGGCGCTGTCGGCCCCGTATCGCCCGCCACACCCCCACACCCGGCGTCCGCCCCCGTAGGTTCGCCTCATGCGAATTGGTGAGCTATTGGGTGCGGGACGGTCCGCCGATGTGTACGCACTCGACGAGAAGTGGGTGCTGCGCCGTTACCGCGACGGCAAGGACGCCACCCACGAGTGGATGGTCATGTCCTACCTGGGCGCGCACGGCTTCCCGGTCCCCCGCCTCGGCCCCCGGAACTCGAGGACGCCCCCCTGCGACCTGATGCTGCAACGCCTGACCGGCCCGACGATGCTGGACTCCATGGTGGCCGGCGAACTGCCGGCGGCCGAGGCGGCAGCCATGCTTGCCGGTCTCCTCGCCGAACTCCATACTGTCCCGGCCCGGCTCTCCCTGGACCCCGAGGACCGGATCCTCCACCTGGACCTGCACCCGGACAACGTGATGCTGACGGACCGGGGCCCGGTGGTGATCGACTGGAGCAACACCGAGGAGGGCGTCCCGGCCGCGGACCGGGCCATGTCGTCCCTCATCCTGGCCCAGGTGGCGGTCGACCCCCGCTCCCCCGCGTCGGCCGGCGCCCGCTCCCTGCTGGACGCCCTGCTGCCGCACCTCTCCGCGTCCGGCGGCATCCCCGCCCGTCAGCTGGCCGAGGCCGCCTCGCGACGCGGCGCCAACCCGACGATGAGTCCGCACGAGGTGGCCCTCATCGGCGAGGCGACCTCCCTGATCACGGAGCTGACGGCATGAGAACCGCCCCCGCCGCCCGGCTCACTTCGCGGCGGGCTGGGCCGGCAGCGAATAGACGTGCTGCGGGGTCACGACGCGGGTGATCGCCTCGCCGAAGAGGGTGCTCGGCTCCGAACCCCGGTGGTCGGTGTCCGTGTTGAGGAGCACGACCAGGGTCGCCTTCGCCTCGGGCAGGTAGATGACCAGGGCTTCGTACCCCGGCAGCGAGCCGTTGTGCCCGATCCAGCCATGGGCGTCGAAGATGCCCAGGCCGTAGCCGGTGTCCGGCAGATTGCTGGGGGCCGTCTTCAGCCGCTCGGCCTGGGTGGCCGGGCTGAGCAGTGTGCCGGTGGCGAGCACCCGGGCCCAGGTCCGCAGGTCCCGCTGGTCGGAGATCGCACCCCCGGCGGCCCATGCCCAGGAGGGGTTCCAGTACGTGGCGTTCCCGGTCCTGCCGGTCGCCGTCTGGTCGGTGTACCCCTGGGCGTGCGGGGCGGGGAACGCCGCGGTCCGGGGCAGGAACGTGTGGTTCATGCCCGCCGGCTCGAAGACGTTCCGTTCGAGGTAGTCCGCCAGCGACCGGCCGCTCGCTTTCTCCACGACGAGCCCCAGCAGAATCGCGTTGGTGTTGGAGTACTCGAACTTCTCGCCCGGCTGGAACTGCAGGGGGTGCTTGAAGGAGTAGTCCAGCAACTCCTGCGGCGAGAAGTGCCGTTGCGGGTCGCTCGTCAGCGCCTTGAAGAAGCCGGGATCCATGGAGTAGTTGAAGAGTCCGCTGCGCATCCCCGCCAGCTCGCGCAACGTGATCCGGTCCCCGTCGGGAACCCCCTTCACGTACTTCCCGATCGGATCGTCCAGCCCGACCCTGCCCTGATCCACCAGGGTGAGCAGCGCCGTCACCGTGAACGTCTTGGTCACGCTGCCGACCCGCATGTTGAGACCGGTCGACATGGGCGCCCCCGAACTCTTGTCGGCGACCCCGAAGGCCCGTACGTAGCTCCCCTTCCCCGGAACCCACAGCCCGACCGAGACACCGGGCACCCGTGCATCGCGCATGACCTGCTGGACCGCCTGGTCCAGCTTCTTGGCCACGGCGGGAGTGAGCGGCGGGAATTCCTCGAAGGGCGATGCGGAGGATGCGGAGGATGCGGACACAGAGGGTGACGGAGTCCCCTCCGGCCAGGCGTTCCCCACTGGCACCGAAACCACCAGCAACCCTGCCGCCATCGCGGCTGCGGCCCCCCCTGCGCGGCCGGATGTGCGAGCGCGTCATGGGCCGACTCCCGTCACGAGGGAACAGAACTCCACAAGCAGCCTAGGCCCGCGGCGGCTGGGGCGCACGGACAGCGACCGCGGCCGCCCTGTCGACGTATCGCCGGCGGCGGGGCTCAGGACGACCGGCTCACCGCTGCCTCGCCGCAGTGCACCGCCGTGCCTCCCACGAACGGCAGCAGCCGCTCCGCCTCCTGAGCTGCGGCTGCGTGAAGCCGTGGATCCTGCTCCACAGCCCCACGTATGCCCAGTTGGGCTCCTGTGCCTGGAGCGCGACCAGCCGCCCGATCACCTCCAGCACGGTGCGATCGGTACGGGCCAGCAGGAACTGGCGGTCCATCAACGCCCGGTTCAGGGCCCGGAGGGAGAGCGTGGTCACGACAGCCGCACCGACACATTGCCCCGGTAGGAGCCCTGGAGGAGGGCCAGGAACGCCGCCGGCACGTCCTCGATCCCGCCCTCGATCACCGTCTGCGGGTAGACGATCCAGCCCGCATCCAGCCAGGTGCCGAAGCACTCCCGCCAGGCCGTGATCTGATCGGGTGTGTGGTAGCAGGAGAACGGCAGCAGCTTCACGCCCCTGGCCTCGGCCGCCTCCTGGTCGGGCTTCGGGAAGCGCTCCGCCGCGTCGCCGAGCTGGCTCGACAGCGAGCCGCACAGCGCGAACCGCGCCCCGGGCCGGGCCGCCCGCAACGCGGCGTCGTACTGCTCGCCGCCCACGACGTCGAAGAACACCGTGATCCCGTCGGGCGCGAGCTCCCTCAGCCGGTCCGCCGGGGAGCCGTCGTGGTAGTCGAACGCGGCGTCGTAACCGAGCTCGTTCACCAGGTAGTCGACCTTCTCCGGGCTCCCCGCGCTGCCGATCACCCGCGCCGCCCCCAGGCACCTGGCGATCTGCCCGGCCAGCGAGCCGACCCCGCCCGCCGCCCCGGAGACGAACACCACGTCGCCCTCGCCCACGCCCGCCACGTCGGCCATCCCGTAGTACGCGGTCGGCCCCTGGCCGAGGTGGTATCCGGGGTCGGCGAAGAGCCCGCGGTCGAGCTTGACGTACCCGGCGGCCGGGCCCGCCGAGTACTCGCTCCAGCCGGTCATCGACTGGACCAGGTCACCGACCGCGAGCTCGGGGCTGCCGGACCGGACGACCGTGCCGATGGTGGCGCCCCCGACCCGCCGGCCGGGCTCCCAGGCGGGCACCGGGATGGTGCAGTCGGCCCGCATCAGCTCCAGATACGTCGCGGCGAGCCCCACCTGGTCGGTCCGCACCAGGACCTCGCCGTCCACCTCCGTCTTGGCGGCGGTGAAGTGCTCGGGGGTGGGGATGCCGGTGATCCGGGCTGCCAGCTGGATCTCACGGGTGATCATTTTCTGGTCCTCACGTCGGTCCGGTTCGGCCTTCGGGAGCGACTCTAGGAAGGCTTCCGGCCACTTTCCGGCCGGAAGTCGCGAGAGGATCCCGGCATGGCGAACACCAGCTCACGGACGCTCAGACTGCTCTCGCTGCTGCAGACCCACCGCCACTGGCCCGGCCTCGAACTGGCCGGCCGGCTCGGGGTGTCCGAGCGGACCCTGCGCCGCGACATCGACCGGCTGCGCGAGCTCGGCTACCCGGTCAGCGCCGCCCGGGGCACGGACGGCGGCTACCAGCTCGCACCCGGCGCCGTACTGCCGCCGCTGCTGCTGGACGACGAGGAGGCGGTGGCTCTCGCGGTCGGCATCGGCGACGCCGCACGGAGCGGGATCGCGGGGATGGAGGAGGCGTCCCTGCGGGCGCTGACCAAGGTGGTGCGGGTCCTGCCGCCCCGGCTGCGGGCCAGGGTGGACGCCCTGGGCGCGATGACCGTCTCCGCCTCCGTGTCCGGGCCGGTCGTCGCGGCGGGGGTGCTCACCGCGATCGTCCAGGCCTGCCGGGACGAGGAACGGCTGCGGTTCGGCTACACGGCCAGGGGCTCGGCACCGACCGAGCGCGAGGTCGAGCCGCACCGCGTCGTCGCCAGTGGCGGACGCTGGTACCTGGTCGCCTACGACCTGCACCGGCACGACTGGCGCAGCTTCCGCCTCGACCGGCTGACCGGGCCGACGGCGACCGGCACACGCTTCCGGCCCCGCCCGCTCCCGGCCGATGACGCCGCGGCCTTCGTCCGGACGACGAGCGGCGCCCCCGCCTCGTACCGGGTCGAGGTCCTGGTCCACGCACCCGCCGAGCGGATCCGGCGGACGGTCGGTCAGTGGGGCACGATCGAACCGCTCGACGACACCAGCTGCCGCCTCACCATGTCCTCCGCCTCCCTCGACTGGCCGGCCCAGGCACTGGGCAATATGGGAGCCGAGTTCGAGGTCCTCGGGCCACCGGAGTTCGTCGCGCACGTCCACGAATGGGGCGCCCGCTTCCTCCGCGCCACCTGCCCGCCCCGGTGACCTGCTCCGTCACCGCGCGGGCAGATCGCCGGGCGCACCGACGCGGCCGGCTCACTCGACGCGTCGAAGCGGGCAGATCACCCGCCGCATCGACGCGCGCAGACCGCCCGCCCCTTGGTGCATCCGTCCGACGCGCGCAGGGACGGGCGGGGCGTCACTCCTCGTCCCGCAGCCGCGCCGCCAAGGCGGTCAGCGGCTCGGTCTCCTCGGTGTGGCCCAGGGCGTTCAGTCGCGACACCGCCGCGGCGAGGCGGGGCAGGGCGGAGGCGGGCCGTTCCAGGTAGATGCCCTCCACGGCACCCGCGAGACGGACGCACTCGGCCCACTCGCCGGCGTGATCCTGCTCCGTCCCCGGCTCACCGAGCAGGGTGAGGGCCTTCTCCAGGGCGGCCAGTGCGTCCTCGTACTCACCGGCGTAGGCATTGACCCGCCCGTGCTCGTAGGCCAGGGCGGTGTCCAGGGAACGGCCGCGGGCCTCGTACTCGGCGGCGCGGGCCTCGTCGGCGATCCGGCCGGCCTCGGCGAGGAGGGCGAGGGCGTCGGCCAGGCCGTCGGGACCCTGCTGCTCGGCCTGGAGACGGGCGAGTTCGCGCAGGCAGTTGCTGAGCTGCTCGTAGCGCGGGGCCCGCGCATGGGCGGCGAGCGCCTGGTCCACGGCCTCGCGTGCCCGGCCGAACTCACCGGACTCGCCGAGGAGTACGGCCGCCTCCGCGGCGATCATGGCATGGCTCCCCGGGTCGTCCTCCCAGCCGGCCGACTCGGCCGCGAGGGCGACGAGCTCCGCCGCGGCCACCTTGAGGTCCTCCCCCGCGTGCAGCGCGCGGGCGCGGGTCAGGCGCAGCTGGGCGACGAGCCGGTCGTCCACCTCCCCGGCAGTGACATCCGGTTCGGCCAGGAGGGAGTCGAGCAGAGCGATGCAGTCCTCGACCCGGCCCAGGTCGAGGCAGAGCTGAGCCGCGTTGCTGTAGGCGCAGTACGCGTCCGTCCGGCTGCCGCCGCGCAGCTGCAGCTCCGCCGAGCGCGTCAGGTGCCGCAGCGCCTCGTCGGGGCTGCCGAGGTGCATGCACGCCTCGGCCAGATCGCTGTGAAGGCGGGCGGTCTCGGCCACGTCGGCCGGCCAGTCGGCGGCTAGTCGCAGGCCCTCGGCCAGGTCCGCCCGCGCGGTCCGCGCGTCCTGGAGGGCGAGGTGGATCCGGCCGCGCAGGGCGAGCGTGTGGGGCAGGTACCAGGCGGGGCCGTGCGTCCTCAGCCGGTCGAGAAGGCCGTCGATCCCGGTGACCGCGGTGGGCAGGTCACCGGAGAGGGCGTGGGTGGTGGCCCGGATCAGCAGCGCGCGGGAGATCTGCCCGCCGAGATCGTGCCGGGTGGCGAGCGCGTGCAGCAGGTCGGCCTCGGCGAGGACCGGCGCGACGTGCTCCTCGTTCCCCGAGTTCTGCAGGCGCATGCCCAGCGCGGTCGCCCGCAGCCGCAGGAGACGAGCCTCCTGGTGCGGGGCGAGGCCGGCCGTCTCCTCGTGCAGGCGGACCATGGACGCATGGGCGGCGCCCAGCGCGGCGGCCTTCGCCTCGGCGGCGGCGTCGCCCTCCCCGGGGGTCTCGGCGGAGGTCTCGGCGGGGGCCTCGGCGGCGGCGAGCAGGGCACAGGCGCGGGCGACCGCCGCGTGGCCCGGCAGCCCGGCGTCGTCGTAAAGGCCCGCGGCCTCCTCCTGGAGAGCGACGGCCTCGGCGAACTCGTTCCGGTCACCCGCCCGGCTCGCCTCGTCGCCCAGCAGGTCCGCGCGCAGCTGTGCGAGCGGCCCCACGGCCGGGTCGTCGGGGTGGCTGTAATCGCCGGCGGCGACGAGCGCACGCAGCTTCCCCCAGCACGCCTTCGCGTCCGGGTGCCCCTGTATATCCAACTCCCTGGCACGAACGATGAGTTCGGGCAGAGAGTCCGGAACGGAGGCGGTCGTACGGGCCGGGGGTGCGGCAACCGGGGCGGCCCGGGTCACCTCGTCGAGACCGCGGGTGCGCAGGGTGAGTTCCAGCGCGTCCACGAGCGGGGCCCGGTCGAGGCGGGCCCTGCGGCGGTCGGTGTGGGCCGTGGTTCCGTTACGGGCGTCGAATCGGGCGGCGAGGTCGTCGGCGCGGCCCCGCACCTCGGCGCGCAGTCCGGCCACCGTCCAGCTGCGGCCCGCGTATCCGGCGGCGGGCAGCTCGCCGTGGCCGAGGAGCTCGACGCGCTGGAGGAGGACCTCCACGCCGGTGAGGAAGTCGAACAGGTCCAGCGGCGAGTCCACCTCGCCGAACAGGTTCCGGTTCTCGGCGAGCAGTTCCAGGCCGCGTGTCTCGTTGCCGGTCAGCGCGCAGAACTCCAGGTGCCGGCCCACCTCTCCCGCCATCGAGGGGTTGCGGCGGCAGTTGCGGTAACCGGCGAGGTGCAGTTCACGGGCCCGGTCGGCGCGGCCGGCGCGCAGCAGGGGCAGCAGCGCGTACGAGACGGAGCGGGCCGGCTCCTCCTGGCAGGATTCCGTCCCGGCCAGGACGGGTTCCCAGACGCTCAGCGCCCGTTCGTCGTCGCCCGCCGCGAGGTGATACAGGGCGCGCTCGCAGATCTCGCAGGCCTCGCAGTCGCTGAGCCGGGTCCGGGAGCGGCCGGCCCACAGCTCGTAGGCGAGGGTGGTGTCCTCGCCGATGTGGGCGGCCAGCTGGTAAGCCTGGCCGTAGTACGGCTGAAGGCCCAGCCCGGCCTTCTCGTACCGGTCCCGCATCTCCGTCAGCCACTGGCGCAGGCCGGCCAGCGGGATCTCGGGCAGCACGCGCAGGGCGCTGGCCACCCACTTGAACCGCCAGAACAGGGTGTGGCGCCGGCGCTCGTCGAAGACGTCGGGCTGCTCGTCGAACAGGTTGAGCAGGCGGGCGAAGACGACGGGCGACTTCCGGGGCTCGGAGCCGTACGTGTACGCCTCCTGGAGCTCGAAGAGCGCGTGGACCAGCGGGACGGGCTCCGCGAACTGCTCGGCGGCATCAACGAGTTCCTCGGCGGTGACCGTGCGGGCGCGGCCGTAGGGGCGCCGGTCGTTCTCCTGGAGCGCCTGGTACAGCTCGTCGGTGTTCTGGGGTGCGGTCGTCATCGTCAGCTGTCCTTGCGGAGGGCGTGGGCGAGGAGGTCGAGGAAGGAGCGGTTGATGAGGCTCGATTCGGCGGGCCTGAGCGGGCGCCGGGACAGCAGCACGGCCTGCCCGTAGAGGGCTTCGGCGCTGGTACGGGCCAGTTCCGGCTCTTCGATGGTGACGGCGGCGCGGACCAGCGGATTGAGCTGGTTGAGGATCAGCTGGGCCCGCGGGGCCTCCTGGCGCAGAGCGCCGAGGATGTCGCCCCACACGCCGCCCTCCTGCTCACGGGCGAGCCGGGAGCGGGTCCGCTCGTGCCGGGCCTCGCGGCTGTCGACGAGGAGGGCGGGGGCGGAGGCGGGCTGGAAGGTGCGCAGCGCGACATCGCAGTCGAAGACGGCGAGGGCGTCGCGGGCCAGGGCGAGGTAGGCCACGGCGGCCAGTTCCGTCTCGCGGTCGACCGGGTCGAGGTGGGCGGTGAGGGTCGCCGGGTCGAGGTCGGCGACGCTGACCTCGGGCCTGATCTCGGGCAGCCGGTGGACCAGTTCGCGGTCGTACGTGTAGCCGCCGTTGACGACGCCGAGCCCGGCGGCCGAGGCGATCGCCGCGACCTGCCGGAACTCCTCCACGCTCGATGTCACGAGCACGGTGCGATGGGTACGCGCGAACTCGTCGAGAGTGGTGTGCCCGTCGGTGGTCTCGAACGGCAGCCAGGGCAACAGCATCCGCAGGATCTCGTCGTCGTGCACCGCGAGCGACTTCACGGCCAGGTGGTGGGCCTGGAGGAACCGGCCGAGCAGGTCCGGATCGCTGGCGGCGGCCCGCGCCATCCACGCGCGCAGCCGCTCGGCGAGGGCGTCGCGGACGGCGGCGAGCGTGTCGTCCTCGTACAGGGACTCGCGGGACGCCGTCGGGCGCAGGCTCTCGGCGTCGACGACGCAGCGGACGAAGAACGCCCACTCGGGCAGGATCTCCTCGGCCTGCTCGGACAGCAGCATGCCCTTGACGTGCACGCGGTGGCCGTGGCGGCGCCCGGCCGGCACCGCCTCGGGCAGCACACACGCGATGCCCTTCAGGCCCACGGCCGGCAGGTCCAGCTCGATGGTGTCCAGCGGCGTGAACCCGAAGACCTCCTCGCCGTACGCGGCCAGCGCCCGGGAGCGGGCCCCCGGCGTGGGGTACGAACGCGCCCAGGGCGCGGGCTCCGGATTGACGGCCGTGCCCGCTCGCCCCTTGCCGTCGTCGAAGGTCACCGGATGGCGCAGCAGGGAGCCGAACTGCCGGGCCAGCGAGTGCACCTGCGCCGGCCGGGTCCACTCGTCCGTGTCGGCGCGCGGCGTCAGCGTGACGGTGGTGCCGGGCCGGGGGCGCGCGGACGCGGGCAGGGTACGGACGGTGTAGCTGCCGTCGCCGCGCCCCCGCCACTCCACGGCGTGTGCGTCGGGGGTGCGGGCGGAGCGGCTCAGGACGTGGATCTCGTCCGCGACCAGGAAGCAGGAGAGCAGCCCGATCCCGAACTGGCCGATGAAATCGGCGCGTTGCTCTGCGATCCGCTCGGCGCGCTTGCTGCTGCGCCCGATCGTGGCGAGGAAGGCGTGCACGTCGTCCTCGGTGAGACCGACGCCGTCGTCCTCGACACGCACCACCGAACCGTCGGCGTACAGGCGGATGCCGAAGGCGCCGGTGGGGGCGTCCGGCGCGAGGGCGCTCCGCGCGGTCAGCGCGTCCACCGCGTTCTGCAGGAGTTCGCGCAGGTAGACGCGTGGGCTGGAGTAGAGGTGGTGGGAGAGGAGATCGACGAGGCCGCGCAGATCCACCTGGAAGGTGCGATCGGCGCCGGCCGGGGTCGCGGCGGTGTCGGGCAATGTCATCAGGCAGTCCGGGGTGAAAGGGGCGACGGGTGGCAGGGTGCGCCCGGCATAGGCGCCGGCAGCAGCCGGTATCGGCACGAGAGCCGGGACCGGCGTACGCTCAGGCGCGGCGCTGGAAGCGGGCGAACTGCTTCTGGGGCTCCGCGAAGTAGGACCAGGGCCATTCCGTGCAGGCGCCGTCGAGCGCCTGGAAGACGCGCCGGACCGTGTGACGCTCACCGGCCAGCGACAGGGCCATGGCGAACATGTTGAAGTCCCGCTGCCAGCCCGGATTCCGCACATAGCCGGGATGGAGAATGCTGCGATCGGCCGCGTTCCTCAACTCGGCCTGGACCTCAGGGGTTTCGAGGCAGCCCACGCTCTCCGACTCGACCCATTCATCGATGTGCGCCATGGCGATCACACAGCCGATCCGGTGCCCCTCGGGGGCGCGGGCGAACGCGTCACGGGCGAACGCCAGGGCCTGCCCCGGTTCGCCGCCCCAACGGGGCTGCAACTGCGACACCCAGTCGATGTGGGCCTCCAGGTCCAGCGGATCACGGCGCAGGGCGGCGTCGAGACGGGTCCGGTTGACGACGGTGCCCAGCGACATGCCGCGGCCCGAGATGAGGAGGCGGTGCCACGGCGCGACCCACTCCGGCCGCAACTCGGCGGCCTCGAACAGCTGCTCCTCGGCGATGTGGAGCCGCTCGTGGAAGACCCGCCACTGATCCTGCGTGACGTTCACCGCACGCTCGGCCGTACGCGCCTCCCAGCCCCAGCTGACGTGACGCGCCCCGGATATCAGCAACGCCGTCGCCCGGTGCTCCTTGTCCTCCTCGACGGCACGGCCGATCCAGTCCTGCACACCGTCCAAGTCGGCCAACTGGTCCAGGACTCGGTGGTCACGCCCGAGGTCGAACGGCACCAACGCCGCCTTGACCCCCTCCCAGTCCCCCGCCCCGGCCGCCTCCACCAGCCCGAGCACCCGCTGATCACCGAGCGCGCGCAGCGTGTACATCCCGTTCCTCTGCCGACGCGGAACGGGCAGAGCGTACGGATCCGCCGCCGGTCTCTCCCCACTCCTGCCGAACAGCTTGCCGAGCATCCGAGCCCTCCCCTGGTCCCGCGCGATCGTCCGGTGCAGCATAAGCGGCCCCACCGACATCGCTTCCACGGAGTATTCACGGATACTTCACACCCCGGGCCGGAATCCCGACCTCGATCCCGACCTGAATTCCGGCCCCGATCCCGACCTCGGGTTTTCCACGGAGTCGCCTTCAGGAGCGCTCGCTGAGCGAATCGCAGAGCAGAGACGGGGAATCGGTGACCCGCGGGCGCTGGTCGGTGAGATGCGGCGCTCGGTCCTTCTGGTGCCGGCAGCCGGTGAACGCCTGTGGTCGGCGCGGTTGGATGGGGTGCGGTGGATCTGCGGGTTCACCGACGAGGCCGCGCCGGCCCGGTTCGCCCGGCTTCACGCATCCGGTGATCAGGCAATGGACTACGCGGCGCTGCTGGGCGCGCGCATCGTCGACGAGGTCGTGCCTTCCCTGGGCGAGCCCGCCGGCCTCGCCACCGAGGACGGAGCGATGTTCTTCCCGCCGGTCGTCGGCATCGTTCCGAACGCGGTCGCCCTCGACGCCGGTGAGCCGGAAGAGGGAGCGGGTCGATGAGCGGCGACGGGGCCGACCTGCATCTCGACAAGGAGTCCGTCACCAAGTTCACCAAGGGTGTGGGCGCGACCATCGACGAGCTCGGCGATCTCGGTGGCGCCACGGGTTCGGTGATGGGCAAGGGCTTCTCGTCGCTGGCGATCACCGGGATGGAGGCCGGTCACCACGGTCTCTCGGTCGACTTCGAGGACTTCTGCGAGCGCCGGGAGTGGGGAGTGCGCGCCCTGGTGAGCGACGCCAGCGGGATCGCGAACCGCCTCGGCCTGGCGGCGGGCACCCAGTGGGAGAACGACCAGTACATCGCGGGCACGCTCAAGGTGGGCGCCAACTCCCTGTTCGGCGGGAACCCGCACGCGAGCGAGGAGGAGATCGCCAAGCAGGACCGGTCGCCAACCGGATGGGCGCCGAGGTCGACGAGATGGCCCTCGGCCAGACCGAGGACAAGACCAAGCTGATCTACGGCAGCACGAGCAAGCTCAACTCCACCGTCACGAAGCTCCGTGCGTTCCAGTCGGCCTTCGACAGCACCGGCGACGGTCTCAAGGGGCTCAACTCGGCCTGTCCCCATACTCGGAGGAGAAGGTCCCGGTCTACCGGGGGACAGACCGGATGGCGGAGAATTCCATCGTGGACGAGACAGGCCACCTCATGAGCGAGGCGGCCCAGCGCGCGTACTTCGAGGGCGGCTCGGTCGATGATGCGCTTCGCGTGTCTCAGGAGGCACGTTCCGCAGCGCTTAAGGAATGGGGAAGCCCGGATTCAGTCGCCCATGCCCATTCGGAGTTCGGAACGGAGATGCAGCAGGCGTACGGCCCCCGGTCGGTGATGTCGTTCACAACGGACCCGGAGGTCGCGAAGTATTTCGCCAATGGTGGTCCCGTCTACCGTGCCATGATCCATCCGAGCGAAGGGATCTGGCAGAGCCTGCCTGGAGCAGGCGAGAGCGAAGTCCTGATCCCCAACATGATCAAGGTGGAACCGTGGGCGGGCTGGCAATGGGATTTCGTAAGTGGGACACGCAGTACTTCCCGGCAGGAGAGCTGGTCGGGGCCGACGAACCGATCGTCGGCTTCGACGAGCTGGAGGACCGCCTGCTCGCCGACCACCCCCGGATGCGCCGTATCGTGTTTCGTCTACTTCCTGGCCGGCCGCTGTTCTGCTATTACCTGCACTGGAGCGACGGAACCGACCTGGCGTCCCTCGACAAGCGGGTCGCCGCCGGGACAGCGACCGAAGAAGACTTCGCCGGGGCCGTAGTCGGAGAGCCTTACGGCACCTCGCACCCAGCCTGCGGTGCGGAGTTCCGGGTAATAGAACTGGTCGTTGTCATTCCCTTGTTCTTCAACGGCGTCGAGCGCTCACGCGCACACTCGTACCGCAACGAATGCCCGGTCTGCGGACGCTATTTCAACGGCAACGCGCGCTGGAGTTCATCACACCACTGGAAACGTCGTAAGGCTCGCCCGGGCCCCGGGCCAGCACCACGTACGAGCAGTAGAACGAGATCCGAAACAAGAAACCCCAGGTCACGGCGAGTGAGTCCTGGGGTTTCTCTGAGCCGCCTTCGGGATTCGAACCCGAGACCTACGCATTACGAGTGCGTTGCTCTGGCCAACTGAGCTAAGGCGGCGCGCCCTGTCGCACCATGGTGCGATCAGCAGCGTCGCCAAGTCTACACAGTTTCCGGGGGTGCTCCGTACCAGCCTCGCTCCGAGCCGTTTTCGCAGGTCAATGGCGAGGCGGGGTGGTCAGGTGCACTTCTTGCCCTCGGTGGGCGGGGCGCCCTCCAGGAGGTAGGTGTTGATCGCCGTGTCGATGCAGTCGCTGCCGCGGCCGTACGCCGTGTGGCCGTCGCCCTGGTAGGTGAGGAGGGTGCCGGAGGAGAGCTGGCCGGCGAGGGACTCGGCCCACTCGTACGGGGTGGCGGGGTCGCGGGTCGTGCCGACCACCACGATCGGGGCGGCGCCCTTCGCCTCGATGCGGTGGGGGGCGCCGGTGGGCGGAACCGGCCAGTCGGCGCAGTTCAGGGCGGCCCAGGCGAAGGCCTTGCCGAAGACCGGAGAGGCCTTCTCGAAACTGGGTACGGCCCGGGTGACGGCCTCGGCGTCGGCGAAGGCGGGCGGCTGGTCCAGGCAGTTCACGGCGGCGTTGGCGAACATGAGGTTGGCGTACGTGCCGTTCGGCTGGCGCTCGTAGTAGTTGTCCGACAGGGCCAGGAGGCCGGAGCCGTCGCCCTTCTGGGCGCCGGTGAGGGCCTCGCGGAGCTGGGGCCAGGCCGACTCGTCGTACATGGCGGCGATGACTCCGGTGGTGCCCAGGGATTCGGTGAGCCTGCGGGAGTCACCGGTGGCGATCGGCCGGGCGTCGAGATCCGCGAAGAGCCGCTTCAGACGGGTGGCCGCATCGGCGGTCGAGGTGGTGCCGAGCGGGCAGTCCGCCTTCTTCACGCAGTCGGCGGCGAAGGCCTGGAACGCGGTCTCGAAGCCCGCGGTCTGGTCGCGGTTCAGCTCGACGGCGTCCAGCGACGGGTCCATCGCGCCGTCGAGGACCAGACGGCCGACCCGGGCGGGGAAGAGCCCCGCGTATGTCGCACCGAGGAAGGTGCCGTACGACGCCCCGACGTAGTGCAGCTTCTCGTCGCCGAGCAGGGCTCGCAGCATGTCCATGTCGCGGGCGGTCTCGACGGTGGAGACATGGGGCAGGATCTCGCCGGAGTGCTCCTCGCAGCCGCTCGCGAACTGCTGGTACGCGCTGTCCAGATCGGTGACCTCGGCCGCGTCGTCCGGGGTCTGGTCGACCTGGGTGTACTTGTCCATCTGTGGACCGGTCAAACATACGACGGGCTCGCTGCGGGCCACTCCGCGCGGGTCGATGGCGACCATGTCGTACCGAGCCCGGACCTGGGCCGGGTAGCCGACGCCCGCGTAGCTCTGGAGGTATTCGATGGCGGAACCGCCGGGTCCGCCCGGGTTCACCAGGAGGGACCCGATCCGCTCACCGGGGCCGGTGGCCCTCTTGCGGGAGACGGCCAGCTTGATGTCGCCGCTGTCGGGCTTCTTGTAGTCCAGCGGGGCCCTCATGGTGGTGCACTGGAATCCCTCGACGCCGCAGTCCCGCCACTTCAGCTGCTGCGCGTAGTACGGCTTGAGCGCATCGGGGACGGCGGCCGGCGCGGACACCGCGGGCGATGTGGACGGCGAGGCGCTCGTCGAACTGCCGCTGGTGCAGCCGGAGATGAGAAGGCCGGCGGCGCCGAGCGCGGTGGCGAGGATACGGAGCGAACGCCTGGTGTTCATCCTCGGAGCGTAGTCGCCCTGTGACGACTCGCCCGATTCGCTCCCCGGACGAGTGAACGCGCGATCATGCATGAGCGATCGTGAACGGGGTGGTGCGGATCGGCCGCCGGTACGACGGATTCGCGAATGGGCGGTGGGCGCCGGACGGGCTCGGTGGGCTCGGTAGGTGCGGATGGTTTCGGACTGACGGGGGCGCCCGGCAGGCAGCCGCGCCCCTGCCGCGGTTTCAGCCCGCGCGCAGGGCCATCGTCATCGCCTCCACCGCGAGCAGCGGCGCCACGTTGCGGTCCAGCGCCCGGCGGCAGGCGATCACCGCCTCTATCCGGCGCAGGGTGCCCTCGGGCGTGGAGGAGCGGGCGATCCGGTCGAGCGCGTCCTCGGCGTCCGCGTTGGCGATGGCGATCCGCGAGCCCAGCTGGATGGCCAGGACGTCGCGGTAGAAGCCGGTCAGATCGGTGAGCGCCAGATCGAGGCTGTCGCGCTGCGTACGCGTCTTGCGGCGCTTCTGCCGGTCCTCCAGCTCCTTCATCACGCCTGCGGTGCCGCGCGGCAGCCGTCCCCCGGCGGCGGCGCCGAGCGCGGCCTTCATCTCTTCCGTCTCCTTGGCGTCGACCTCCTCGGAGACCTGCTTGGCGTCGTCGGTGGCGGTGTCGATCAGCTCCTGGGCGGCCTTGAGGCAGCCCCCGATGTCCTCGACCCGCAAGGGAAGCTTGAGCACTGCGGCGCGGCGCGAGCGGGCCCGCTCGTCGGTGGCGAGGCGACGGGCCCTGCCGATGTGGCCCTGCGTGGCCCGGGCGGCGGACGCGGCCCGCTCCGGGTCGATGCCGTCGCGCCTGATCAGGACGTCGGCGACCGCGTCGACCGGGGGCGTGCGCAGCGTGAGGTGACGGCAGCGGGAGCGGATGGTGGGGAGCACGTCTTCGAGGGAGGGCGCGCAGAGCAGCCACACCGTGCGGGGCGCGGGCTCCTCGACCGCCTTCAGCAGCACGTTCCCCGCGCCCTCGGTGAGGCGGTCGGCGTCCTCCAGGACGATGACCTGCCAGCGGCCGACCGCCGGGGAGAGCTGGGCGCGGCGGACCAGCTCGCGGGTCTCCTTCACACCGATGGAGAGCAGGTCCGTACGGACCACCTCGACATCGGCGTGCGTACCGATGAGGCTGGTGTGGCAGCCGTCGCAGAAGCCGCAGCCGGGTGCTCCGCCCAGGGCGCGGTCGGGGCTGGTGCACTGGAGGGCGGCGGCGAAGGCTCTGGCGGCGGTGGAACGGCCCGAGCCCGGGGGCCCCGTGAACAGCCAGGCGTGGGTCATCTTCGACCCCGGAGGGACCTGCTCCCCCGCCGAGTGGGCGGTGACCAGCGCATCGGCGTCCCGGGCGGCGGCGCCGAGCTGCTCCTGCACCCGGTCCTGGCCGACCAGGTCGTCCCATACGGTCATGGGTCACCGCCCTTCCTGCTCGTCGCTGCTTGTTGTTGCCGGTCGCTGCTTGTCGATCCGGATTCCCCGATCCGACTCCCATTGTGGGGGACGGCTCTGACAATCCCGGCAACAAGGCGTGGGGGGGGGGGGGGGGGGGGGGGCCCCCCCGCGCCCGCCCCCCGGGCCGGGGGCGGGGGGGGGGGGCGCCCCCGGGGGGGGGGCGGGGGGGGGGCGGGGGGCTCCCACACGCAAAAACAAACAAAAAAAAACAAA